>JAUNHO010000236.1 GCA_030523905.1 Bergeyella zoohelcum | reverse complement strand
TTTGGAGATTTATTACGAATGGACTCCGCAATTATTTCAGTTAAAAACAATAAACCTCAATGGAGTTTCAGTTTTTGAAAAAGCGGAAAGTCAGGAGAATCGTATCCGTATTGTGAAATAAAAAATCGTAAATTTGCACGGATTAGAATAATCAATATTCAGTTCTACAATGGGTGAAATATTCATTTTTAATTAATAATAAAATAGATAAAATGCTACAAGTCAATTTTTTAAGAGAAAATAAAGACCGAGTTTTAGAGGGGTTGGCGAAAAGAAATTTTAAGTCAATCAATTTGGTAGATGAGGCAATTCTGACTGATGAAGAAAGGAAAAAAATACAATTTGACCTTGATGAAAATCTTGCCCAAATGAACAAAATCTCCAAAGAAATAGGAATTTTGATGAAAGAAGGCAAAAAAGATGAAGCCGAAACTGCTAAAAATAAAACTGCGGAGTACAAACAAAATTCTCAAACGCTGAAACAGCAGTTGGAAGTAGCAGAGCAGAAACTAAAAGATATACTTTATCAAATTCCAAATATCCCAAATGAAATTGTAAAAGCAGGGGTTTCTGCGGAGGACAATGAAATTATTTTCCAGACCAATGATGTGGCTGGACTAGGGGAGGGAGCCGTACCGCACTGGGAATTGGCAAAAAAACATAATCTGATAGACTTTGAACTAGGAGTGAAAATCGCGGGGGCTGGTTTCCCAGTTTATCTCGGCAAAGGGGCGAAGTTGCAGAGAAGTTTGGTTCAGTTTTTCCTAGATAAAAATACAGAAGCAGGATATACGGAGGTCAATCCGCCACATGTGGTGAATGAAGCAAGTGGCTATGGTACAGGGCAACTGCCTGATAAAGAGGGACAAATGTATTTCGTGAATGAGGATAATCTCTACCTAATTCCTACGGCGGAGGTGCCAGTTACCAATATCTATCGCGATGTGATTTTGGAGGAGAAAAATTTGCCTATCAAAAATACGGCGTTTTCTCAATGTTATAGAAGAGAAGCGGGGTCTTATGGCTCTGATGTAAGGGGACTGAACCGCCTACACCAGTTTGAAAAGGTGGAAATCGTAAGGATAGAAAAGCCAGAAAATTCTTATCAGGCCTTGGAGGAAATGGTGGAGCATATTAAAGGACTTTTGACGGATTTGGAACTGCCTTTCAGGATTTTAAGACTTTGCGGAGGAGATATGGGCTTCACTTCGGCTCTTACCTATGATTTTGAAGTTTGGTCTGCAGCACAAGAAAAATGGCTAGAAGTCTCTTCTGTGTCTAATTTTGAAGCTTTCCAATCGAATAGACTGAAATGCCGCTACAAAGCCGATGGCAAGACTCAACTAGTACATACACTGAATGGCTCAGCGATGGCATTACCGAGAATTATGGCGGCCTTGTTGGAAAACAATCAAACGGAAAATGGTATCCGCATTCCTAAAAAATTAGTAGAATACACCAAGTTTGATTTGATTTAGAAATTGTCTTTTTAAGAAATAAAATTATTAATATCCTTTTAGAGTTCTAAATTCTGAAAGGATTTTTTTTATGTCTAATTTTGAAAAAGGTAGATAGAAATGAACAAAAAAATCTAAATTTCTTCGCAGACCTGCCAGATTTTATCATTTTTAGGGACAGATGCCGTGATGCAGATAGGCTCTTTCGTTACGGGGTGAATAAAGTCCAATCGTCTGGCGTGTAGGGATATACCACCATCTGGGTTAGACCGCGGTGAGCCATATTTTAGGTCGCCTTTTATTGGGATACCTATTTTGGATAGCTGGGCTCTTATTTGGTGATGTCGCCCTGTTTCAAGATTGATTTCTAGTAGGAGATAATTGTCCAGAGTTTTTATAATTTCGTAATGAAGTATGGCTTCTTTTGCTCCTTCGGTTGCTCTTGGGAAGACAATTGCCTTGTTGTTTTTCTCATTTTTTTTGAGATAATGTACCAGTTTTTGTCTCTGTGGAATCATCTCTTTTGGCACTATTGCCCAGTAGGTTTTTTGTATTTCTCGGTTTTTTATCATTTGCGTGAACCGAGAAAGTGCCTTTGAGGTTTTGGCATAAATCACCAAGCCAGAAGTAGGTCTATCAATACGATGAACCAAGCCAAGGAATACATTTCCAGGTTTTTGGTCGCGGTCTTTTATGTGTTTTTTTAGAAGTTCTAATAGAGAGAAATCGCCCGTTTTGTCGCCCTGAACGAGTTGCCCAGCGTGTTTATTAATCACCAAAATATGGTTGTCTTCAAAGACGATTTGCTCTTTCATACCTAATAACTTTCGTTTGCGTTGGGGAAGTTTTCTGTTTTTACATCATTCACATAGCTGGCTA
>JAUNHO010000235.1 GCA_030523905.1 Bergeyella zoohelcum | reverse complement strand
AAAGAGGTTAAAATTAATAAAAATTCTGTAATATTAAAAGCAGATTTTTATCAGCTTAATGAGTTGGGGCTTCAAAACGGCTTAAAAGTACCTCTTCTGGAAGCGGTTTTCGGTGTTCTATGTACTGAAATAATAGGTCTGAAAAATAAGACGCATTCAGAATGCCCCTAGCCCCTAATCCATTGAAAACATAGAGGTTAGAATGCTCCCGATGTTGCCCTAAAATCGGTCTTCTGTCTTTCACCGTAGGGCGAAAACCTACGCATTCTTCGGTAATTTCATAGGACGATGGGTAGAACTCTTCCAACCCATTTTTAAGTTGAAGAATGGCGGTTTCATCGATGGTTTCATCGGTGCTTTGCCTATCGTAAGTACCACCATAATAGTATAAATCGTCTGAAAAAGGGAATAAAAAATGCTTTTTTTTGAGCGTTAAAGGCAATTTTTGTTCTAATTTCACCTTGATGTGATGCCCCTTGTTGGGATGAATGGGAATTTGTGAGAAAAAAGGATTGTTTTTCACGCCAATGCCCTCCGCAAAGACGATATGAGAGAAAGAAATATCGCCGTAATGGTTGTCCAAAGCGTTGAGTTTTTCGTAATCAAATCGCTCTTTTATAAGGTATTGATTTTGGTCTAAATACTGCAACATATCTCGGAAAAAACCGCTCACATCTAGCCGTGCCGATTGCTCCACTTTACCACAACCGAAAGGGTTTTGAACTCCCTCTACTTGCTTGAAATCGGTAGAAAGGAAATGTTTCAAATCTTCGTTTTGAGATTTTTTCAGCCAAAGATTTTTTTCATCTTCATTGTGCAAAATTCGGTGGATATTCTGCTCTATTAGATAGTTTTTGCCTGTATAGTCTGCAATTTCGGCAAGGGTTTGTTTTAGGGTATCAATTTGCTCTTGGGCCAACCAAAAGGAAGTGAATTTTTTCAGTACCACAGGATTGATAATCCCCGCTGAAACCTGCGAAGCACTCTTTTTCCCCTCCGAAAATAGCAAAAACGACTTGCCATTTTTCAGCAGTTGGTGGGCGAAAAACAACGCTGCATAGCCATCTCCCACTATTATATAGTCTGCATATTTCATCACCTATTTTTATTTCAATTGCCAAAGTTACGCATTTTCAAAATTATTTTTGTATTTTTTATGTTATGAAATATGATTACTTTTGCTTCGTTATTTTTAATTGTTATGAATAAATTGTTTTTACTTGCCGTTTTTATTTATGGTATCTGTTTCGGTCAGAAAGGTCAGTTTGAATTGCTTCACCATCATTGTACCGATGGAGTGGAGCGTCCGTTTGTAATTTACAAGCCAAAAAACACTGATAATAAAAACAAAAAACCTTTATTGGTATTCCTACACGGCTCGGTTTCAAGTCCTAATATCAAGAAAAATCCTGTGGAATATGCCGAAAAATCACCTTTAATCACTTTGGCTGATGAAGGCAATTTTTATCTGATGTTCAGTTATGGGCAAAAAGGAGCAACTTGGTTTGATGAGGTAGGCAACTCGATGATTTTAAGTGAGATAGAAAGTATAAAACAAAAATTCAATATTGATGAAAATAAAATTTTCCTCAGTGGCTTCTCCGATGGTGGCTCGGGAGTTTTGTATCATTCTATGACCAATCCAGAGCCTTTCGCTGGGTTTATAGCCCTTAATGGAAGCCTTAGAGTAGCCGATAAACTCGGGGTTTTTGATATTTTTCCAGAGAATATGAACCGCCGACCAATGTATATCATCAACACGAAAAATGATATGCTATACCCCATTTCCCAGATGACACCCACGATAGAATATCTGCAAAAATCAAACCCTAATATCATCTACAAAGCCCTAGATGGCAACCACGAAATGAGTTATTTAGAAACCGAAAAACCTTTTATTTTGGATTTTATTCGTAAGAACTATCGTTTGCCATTTTCAGAGTTTTATTGGGAATTTTCAGATGATAAAAAGAATAAATTTAATGGTATAACTGCTACAAAATCAAACAATTATACTAAAAAAAATTGGCACCTGCCTTATTCTCTGAAAATCCTTAATAATAAAGCAGATTTCGGAATTGTTTTTGACCAAAATGCCAAAGAACTGAAAGTGGAAAGCTTCAAAAATCCTAATTCTACCGCTGAAAAAATGGGTGTAAAAAAAGGAGACATTATCCTAAAAATGGAACAAGATAGTATGAAAAATACCTATTCTCCCTATATCTATCTCTCTAAAAAACAGGCTAATGACTCTACTTCTCTCACAATAAATCGTGATGGAGAGATTTTAGAATTACACGGAAAATTCAATGCTGGAAAAGAGTATGAGGTTTTCACCAATAAAGAACCATCGGCGAAATTG
>JAUNHO010000006.1 GCA_030523905.1 Bergeyella zoohelcum | reverse complement strand
GTTATTAGGATTCTTGATGATTTGTACATCTTGTGCTGGCATAAACCCTTGTGCTAAAAGAAAAATCCGTTTTCCAAGATGATTTTTTGCACTTCCAACCACGAAAACCGTATGACCTGGGCTACCTGGCGTTATGATGAAATCTCCTACCTTTATCTCGTTGGTTTTCAGAATAGAATGAGATTCTCTATCCAAAGAAATGGTTCCTGCATAGCGAAATACTAGATTCAAGTACTCTCTAAATGCCTTATAATCATCTTGATAGGTTTCGGTTTTTTGAAAAATCACTCGTTCGCCATTTTCTATTTCGCGTGTTCTTATTCCGTTTTTATAATCATTCCAAGAGAGTTTTTGCTGGCTGGTAAATTCAAAAACTATTTCATCATAGCGTTTTCTTTTCCATAAATATTCAGCGTAGAGCCTTATCCACGCATCGGCACATTGTTGCAAATCTTTATCGCCCACATCTATATCCAAAATCGCAGCGTGATGATATTGTTTTTCTATCGGTATTTTTCGGTAGTCTCTTACAGGTAATCCATTGGGTTTCAAGGGAAAATTAACCAAATATTCTTCAAAAGAATCGGCGGGATACATTTCCCAAATATAGCCTTTTGGAGGAGAAAACCTTGTCATAATTGTAGATTTAGCAGGGTTTGTAGACAAATCACGCGTGATTTCCTGCACTTGTGAAAGAGCATAAAACGATAAGAAACCTACAAAAACAATGATTATTTTCCTAAAAACTTGCAATTTTTTCTGTTTTACAGCAAATTTAATGTTTTGATATTAAATAAACCCTATAATGCAAAAGCCTCAATATCATTGATACTGAAGCTTTTATATTACAATTAATTTCTTTTTATGAATTTTCCAAAATATATTGGAACATCAGCGGAGCACAGATGGTTGCATCACTCTCCACGATGAATTTAGGCGTGGTAATGTCCAGTTTGCCCCAAGTGATTTTCTCGTTTGGAACCGCCCCAGAGTACGAACCATACGATGTAGTAGAGTCCGAAATCTGGCAGAAATACGACCAAAACGGAATATCGTGCATCTCCATATCTTGGTAAAGCATCGGCACCACACAGATAGGGAAATCCCCTGCGATACCTCCTCCAATTTGGAAGAAACCAACGCCTTTTCCACCTGAATTTTTAGGATACCAATCTGCCAAATAAGTCATATATTCTATCCCTGATTTCATTGTAGATGGCTTCAAATCGCCTTTGATACAATAACTAGCGAAGATATTCCCCATAGTGGAATCTTCCCAACCTGGCACCACGATAGGTAGGTTTTTCTCTGCCGCCGCAAGCATCCAAGAATTTTCTTTTGGAATCTCATAATACTGCTCCAATACGCCTGATAACAGCAATTTATACATATACTCGTGTGGGAAATATCTTTCGCCTTTCTCTTCGGCATCTTTCCAAATTTCATAGATATGTTTTTGCAATCTACGGAAAGCCTCCTCCTCTGGGATACAAGTATCGGTAACGCGGTTAAGTCCTTTTTCCAATAAATCCCATTCTTCCTGTGGTGTTAAATCTCTATAATTCGGTACTCTTTTGTAATGAGAATGAGCCACTAGGTTCATCAAATCTTCCTCCAAATTCGCACCCGTACAAGAGATAATTTGTACCTTATCCTGACGAATCATTTCGGCTAAAATCTTCCCTAATTCGGCAGTAGACATCGCCCCCGCGAGGGTAATCATCATTTTTCCGCCATCTTTCAGGTGAGCCACATAGGCCTTAGAGGCATCTACCAAAGATGCAGCATTGAAATGCAAATAATATTTTTCAATAAATTCGGTAATCGGTTTATTGCTCATTGTAATAAATTTTTACAAAGATAAGGAATTTAGAGATTAATTATCAATGATTAATGAGAAAAAATTGTATCTTTGCTGAATAATCGCCACCTATTGAAAAACAGAAAACTATCCACAATGGGGTATAGCGAAGCATTATTGCACGGGGAGTTTTCACCAAATTCGGGTTCGAATCCTAAAATGTATAGGTTACAACATCTGAAATAAAGAGTGGTGTGAGCGTCGCTCGTGGGTACAAAGTCTGCAAAACAGAGGATACCGATTAGGGCTTTACCTAAACTCAATCTGTTTTCCCTTTTTATTCATCATACATCGCTCTTTTATTTTAATTAAAAAGAAAAAAATGGGACTATTCACAAAAACTTATGAAGTAAAACTAAACGAAGTGGGTTTCCTCTACCGAAATCACATTTTTGAAAAAGAATTAAGTGCTGGTTTTCACGAGATTATGGACTGGAAAAACCGCACAAGGGTTTATACTATTCCAAATACTACTCAGTTTCTCAATATTATCAATCAAGAAATTTTAACCAAGGATAATATCTCGCTAAGGTTTTCTTTTAATATTTTTTATAAAATCATTGATGGCCGTAAGTTACTGGAAAACACCAACTTAAACGAAAACGATATACTAAACCACGCAGACAATCATCTGTATAATACTGCCCAAATCTATTTCCGAAAACTAATTTCCGAGATAGAAAGTGAAAAACTCAACGAGAAACGAAGCGAATGGGCAGATATAAACCCTAGCGAAATCCAAACACAAATGGAAAAATATGGCATAGCAATAGAATCCATACAGGTGAAGGATATTAGTTTCCCGAAGTCTATCCAAGATTTATTTGCGAAACAACTGGACGCTAAAATACGAGCAAAAACCGATTTGGAGAATGCTAGAACCGCCGTTGCCACAGCCAGAGCCTTGAAAAATGCTTCTGAAATGATGAAAGATGACGAAAACATCAAGTTCTTCCAAATGATAGAAACCATCTCTAAAATCGCCGAAAAAGGAAAACACACCTTTATGATTGGCGATATCAACCAACTCATCAAAAAATAAAATAAAAGGAGGCTTTTTCTATGAAATTGCCTCCTTGTTTTTTAGTCTTATAATGCTGATAAATACGCCTCCCAACCTGCTATTTTATAGGTAAGTGACGCTTTTTCTGGGTCTTCTGATTTATAAATACCACGCCCTACGATAATGAAATCCGTATGAAGATTTCGGAAAACATAGTCTGGCGTATTGTATTGCTGCCCTTTGCCATCGCCACAATCTTCCAAATTCACACCTGGCGTGAAAAGTAACAACTCCTCTGGCAGTTCATTTTGTGCCACACCACCTATTACATTAGGGTGAGATACTGCTATTTTGGTGGCTTCATCACGATAGTTTTTATCCGTAAGCGTCCCTTTTGAAGACATACCAATAATGGCTATAACCCCAGAGTTATGGAAAAAATCCAAAGACTGTTCCCCTCCTATCACCTGTGAAGTGATTAGATCTGCCCAGCTAGAAATCCTATGAATACCATAAGAATACTGTAACTCTTGGGTATTACCAATATCAGCGAATTTTCGGTCTTCCATTATCAAGAAATTATGCTTTTCAGCAATATCACGAAGCGGAAGAATGGTTTTATCAAAATCAAAATCGGTAATGATGTCCATATGAGTTTTCAAGGCAACGATGTTCGGACCCACCTTTTCAGCGAAATCAAGAAGCTCTTTCGTGGTAATCACATCGGCAGAAGCAATGAGATTTGATTTTTTAGCGATGGTAATTTCCAGTAATTTTTTCGCCGCAGAATGCTCTGTTTTTTCTAATTTTTGTTCGTAGGAAATTTTCTTTTTTTCCTCAAACTTCACTTCATTTCCTGCCAAGAAATCGTTAATTCTTTGGATTTCATCGTCCATCAATTTACCATTATCTCTCAGAATTTCACATACTTCACTGATGGTAAAAAGCGTATGAACACGGTAGCCTTTGCTTTCCAAAAGAGCCTTTCCGCCTTGCTCTCGGTCTAGAACCACCACAATATCAGAGACTTTTATCCCCTCATTTTCTATCTCTGGTATGGTCTCCAAAAGGGATTTCCCAGAGGTAATAACATCTTCCACCAAAAGGCAATTTTGCCCCTTTGTATAGATACCTTCTATGAGCTGTTTTGTTCCGTAGGATTTCGCCTCTTTTCTCTTGATAATCAAAGGGATATAACTTTCCAGAGACATTGCCGTAGCCATAGGAAGAGCTGCATATGGCACCCCACAAATCAAATCAAAATTATCCAAAGGCAACATACCCAGTAGATGATTTGCCAAATGTTTCAGAATTTTCGGTTCGGAAGCAAGTGGTCTCAAATCTATATAAAAAGGGCTTTCAATACCGCTTTTAAGGGTAAATCTACCGAACTTTATAATGCCTAGTTGGTAACATTCTAAGAAGAAATCTTTTTTATTTTCCATTTTCTATTAAGATTTCCACAAAGATAGCAACTATAAATGAAAAAGCGAATAAATATTGGATAAATTTTAGAAATACTTTCAAATATCTTTTACAATTTATACCCTAAATTCAACGATATTGTAAAAGCATTTGATTTCAATTTATTATACTCTGTTCCTCCTATTTTTGTTACTCCTAATAGATAAGAAAATTCTATACCATAACTAATCTTTTCTGTATTTTTAACAAATCCTACTTCTGGATTAATACCAATAACATATCTTTCCAAACTATAGCCTTCTTCATATAATGTATTAGTGAAATTATTTTTTTTATCTAATAAATAATCTACTCTAGGTCCTACTCCTACAAATAAAAAATCGTTATACACTGGAAACTTATATCTAAAAGTAGTTAATAAAAATAAATAATCCCACTTCTTTTGATATTCACTATATTTACCTTGTATTAATGGATTTATTTCTTTTCCACCTTTTTGAGTATATCCAATTTCTGTATTCAATGAAAAACGATCTCGTTCTAAATATTCCATACCTATACTCCCTGAATATGCATAAACACTCTTATCCAAAACAGAAACCACATTAGAATCTATACTCGTTATAGAAAAACCATTCTTCACTTTTATTGTTTGCGAATAAGATAATATACTTAATAAAAATACAATAAATGGGAATCTATTTCTCATTACATTATTAAAAAGTCCAGTATTCATATGAGAATGTTTTAGAATTATTCAAAGATGGTAATACCATTCCTCCCAAATATTGCCCAATTGAATTATGTGTTAATTCAATCGTAAATGTATTTGCAATTAAATAATACTTTCCATTTTCTGTAGTTGTACTATGATTAAACCCTGTAGTCTTTTGATTATTATAGTTTGAATATCCCTCTGAATTAACACTCAATACTCTCCCAATAGCTCCTACTGGCATTTCTACCTTCATTCTAAAATTATATATGTTGGCGTAATAAAGTCCCGTAGATGGATAATTCGTTTTTCCACTATATATAATCTTATGATTTCTTAAAATAGGTCCAGAAACTGGAACTGGAACTTCATAAGGCCCATTACGAACAGGTGCCTGCATTCCCCGCTTTGAAAATTCTTTTTCTATAAATCGCTGAGTCTCAATGATACTAATATTTTTTATTTCATCTGAATTCAAAATTTTACTTAACAATTCAGTCCTTTGATTTTTTAAATCAATTCCTTCATTTTCAGTAGTACGAGAACAACTCAATAAAAGTACGCTAAACACCGAAGCAAAAATCATTTTTTTCATTACTCTATTATTTTAAATTTACTCTACAAATATACTGATTATTTCTTTAACAGCTACATTTTTTTTCCAAAAAAACATTGCCAAAGTAACGAGACCTTGGCAATGCACAGAGTAATATAATAATAGATTAGAAAAATTTCAGGCTTAGACCGAGCATAAAATTAGTACCCGCCTGTGGGAAGAAATAAGGCGTTTCGGCAGATACCCAGTCGGGGTCATTATAGACATATCCGTTGGCTACATACTTCTTATTGAATAAGTTATTGACCAAAAACTGCACCCCTATTTCCATTTTTTTCATTGGAATATTATACCCTGCCACGAAATCCGAAAGGAAATAAGCCTCCAATTTTCGGTCATCGGATTGAGTATTATCCAAATACTGCTTACCGATATATCTATTCACCAGAGAGAGTTGCATTCCTTTGATTGGTAGATAATTAAATGACAAATTCCCCATAAAACTCGGTGAAAAAGCAATCTGCGTATCTCCTAATTGCTTTGTCTCCTTCGTAAAGGTATCGTAATACTCGTAATTCTTTATTTTATTGGAACTTAGCGTGAAATTTGCCGTACTGCTAAACTTCTCCGAAATTCTCGCCAAAGCCGATACTTCCAAGCCTAATCTGTGGCTATTTTTCACATTTTCGTGCAAGGCAGAGCCTACATCATTCAGTTTTCCGTTTAGTACCAACTGGTCTTTATAGAGCATATAATACAAATTGGCATCGATGCTAAATTCGCCTATTTTCTTATGAACTCCGAACTCAAAATCGTGTAAAGTTTCAGGCTTCACCGCATTATAACTATCTCTTATATCGCTTCTTTTTGGCTCTCGGCTGGCTTGTGCGTAAGACAAATAGAGTTTTCCATCGGTGAAATTATAATTAACCCCAGCCTTCGGATTAAAGAAAAGATAATCATTATTAAACGATAAATATTCCTCTTCCGTAGAGTGGATATTATGGCTTCTGTAATTGATGCTTCTGAGTTGTAAATCTCCAAATAACTCAAAATCACTCACTTTCCATACGGCTTTGGCATAACCAGAGATTTCGTCTTTTATCCCATTATTTCTGTAATATTCGTGTATGGTGGTTACATCTTTCATATACTGCCCACGATACACCTGCCCGAAATGTCTGCCATAATACTGGTTGGCTACCAATCCAAAATCAAGGAAAGTTTTGTCTAATTTCACATTAAGCTCCGAAACGATGCCATAAAAATTATTATCCAGCCACTTTCTACGGATAAAATCGGCTCGTTTTATTTCTTGCCCACCGATAATCACATTATCTAGTCCGTATTTTGAAAATTTAGAATCTTGCTTGAAATTCTCATAATAGCCTTTCCCCTTCGTGAAATGTAGCGTGGTGGTGAGTTTCATTTTATCATTCAGCCCTTGCTCCCAAGTGAGGTGATAGTGATTTTGCTGATAGTTATCCGTTTCATTATCATAAAAGCCCACTACTTGCGACCAATCGGCATTGTAGATAGCCCCTGCTGGGTTGTATTTTCGGTTTTCTTCTAGCTGCTCTTTGGTGATTCCGTTCCACGCTTGGTAGGTTTTTTCTTTACCTCCAAAGGTCATAAAACGGATTTTGGTTTCGCCAGATTTATAAACCCCAGTAAAGTTGAACGAATTAAGGTCTGAAAACGCTCTATCTATATAACCATCTGATTTAATGATGGAATAACGCCCCATAAACGCCAGTTTCCCATCTAATAAATTCCCCGTACCAGCCTCAAAAGAATGCTTATGCGTACCAAATGAACCGATAGAATTTTGAGTCGCGAAATAAGATTTTTCCTCTGGGTCTTTCGTAAGGATATTCACACTCGCACCGAAAGAAGAAACCCCATTGGTAGATGTCCCCACACCTCTTTGTACCAATATATTAGAAGCAGAAGACGCAATATCTGATACATTCACGAAGAAAGTTCCTTGCGATTCGGAATCATTGTACGGAATACCATTGAGCATCACATTAATTCGTGAGCCATCTACTCCACGGATTCTCATTCCTGTGTAGCCTACACCATTACCAGCATCAGAATTGGTAACAAATGAAGTTTGGTTTTTGAGCAAAATAGGTAAATCTTGCCCCAAGTTTTTATTGCCCAAATCTCTTTTCACATTGATGATTTCCTTGGTTACGGGCAATCTTTTGGTAAATTCCACCACAGGGATTTTCTTTTCCGTTATAGAATCTTGCACCTGCGAATAGAACACTGCTGGGCTTACACAAAGCCCCAAAATAAAAATTCCTTTCATTCTTTATAAATTTTAATTTTAGTTGAAATTTATTTGGAACAAAAGGGGCGATTATTGGTTATTAGTCATTAAAAGTAATTAATAACTCCTCCCTAAACAGCATTACCTGTTCTAGGTTCATTGGGTATAATCTCAGCCGTGTGTAGCACAGCACCCCCTTTTTATCTATGGGCAAAGATAAAAATGTTTTTTTTATTATGCAAATCTCTGTAAAAAAATCATCATTAGAGTTTAATGATGATTGATAAATGATGAACGATATTTTTTATTTGGTGTATTTTTTCACACCGCTGATGTACAGCGAATTTTCCGATGGGCGGTATTCATATTCGCCGTTGGTGTAGTTTCCTTCTGCGGTTTTCTTCAATATTTCGCCATCTTCGTCTGATGGAGTGAATATCTCTACCTCATCTGCTCCATCTTTGGTAATGACAAAAGCACTGATGACCGCCTCGCCTGGCTTTACCTCTACTGGATTGAGACGCGTACCTGCCTCAAACACCTGAACGCAAGTCTGCAACAATTCGCTCCAAGTATATCCCGCAGCAGCGATACAGCCGTGTTCGTCTTTTTCTCCACCTACCATTGGTTCTGCTTTTTCGGTGGTCGCTTCTTCTTTTTGTTCATTATTCTGAACTTTGGAGCAAGATGCCAAAAGCACCGCTACCCCCATTAAAACGATTGTTTTTTTCATTTTTTATCTTAAATATTTATAATAATTTGAGATTAGTCAAAAATTATGCCATTATGCCTAATCTCAAATCATTCAAATTCTATTTTATAAATCCTTTATCTCTCAATAGAGGTTTTATATCTGGGTCTTTACCTGTAAAGTTGCGGAACGCTTGGTTCAAATCCACAGAATTTCCTACGGAAAGAATGTATTTGCGGAATTTTTCGCCGTTTTCTCTCGTCATTCCTCCATTAGAAATGATGTAATCCCAACCTGCGGCACTCAACAAGTCCGCCCACATATAGGCATAATAACCAGAAGAATAGCCACCTCCCCAGATGTGTGCAAAGTAAGGCGAGTGGTATCTCGGTGGGACTTCGCTAAGGGTAAAGCCGTATTTTTTAAGGACTTCTTTCTCAAATTCTAGGGCTGGTTTCATTTGGGATTCATTGGTAAGGGAATGCCAATTCATATCCAAAGTCGCTGCTGAAACGGTTTCGGTGGTAGAGTATCCGTTATTGAAACGCAATGCTTTTTTTATTTTATCCACCAAAGTCTGTGGCATCGGTTGTTTGGTTTCGTAATGAAGGGCATAGTTTTTCAGTACATTTGGTTCCAATGCAAAATATTCGTTCAGCTGTGAAGGGAGTTCCACGAAATCTCTTGGGGTAGCCGTCCCTGAAAGCGTTGCGTATTTTTGGTTGGCAAAAAGCCCGTGTAGGCCGTGTCCAAACTCGTGGAAGAGCGTAGTAACCTCATCATAAGAAATAAGGCAAGGCTTTCCTTCGGCAGGTTTTTGATAGTTGAGAACATTCAGAACCACAGGTTTTTGACCTAAATAATGCGACTGATCTACATAATTCCCCATCCACGCACCGCCTCGTTTGCTATCTCTGGAATACAAATCGATGTAGAACAACGCCATAGAAGAACCATCATTATCAAAAATCTCATAGACCATCACATCTGGGTGATAAACAGGCAGGTCGGTTCTTTTCTTCACGGTGATTCCGTAGAATTTTTCCGCCGCGTAGAACACCCCTTTTTCTAGTACATTATGCACCTCAAAATAAGGTTTAATTTCGTTTTCATCTAGGTCGTACTTGGCTTTTCTCACCTGCTCGGAATAGTAGTTCCAGTCCCACGGAGCAAGCTGGAAGCCACCTTTTTGGCTATCTATCAAGGCTTGTATTTCTGCCTTTTCTTTCTTTGCCATTTCTACAGCAGGTGTTGCAAGTTGTGCCAAAAGCTCCATTGCCTTCTCTGGTGATGGTGCCATTTGGTCTTGCAGTTTCCATTCCGCATATGATTTTTTACCCAAAAGCTGGGCTTTTTTCATTCTCAATCTCGCCATATTTTCTATTAATTGGCGGGTATCATTGGCATCACCTTTTTCGTTTCTGTACCAAGATGCTTTGTAAAGTTTTTCTCTGGTTGCTCTGTTATGAAGGCTCTGCAAAAGCGGTTGCTGGGTGGTATTGTAGATAGTAAGAAGGTATTTCCCAGCGTGTCCTACTGCCTTGGCATCAGCGGCAGCTTTTTCTATTTCATCGGCAGAAAGTCCGTTTAATTCTTTCACATCGCTAATGAGAAGACTGGCGTTTTTTCTTGCGTCTAATAACTGATTAGAAAACTTGGTAGAAAGCGTAGCCAACTCGGCATTGATTTTCTTCAATTCCTCTTTTTTATCCGCAGACAAAGCCGCCCCCGAAATCTCAAATCCTTGTAGATAATGCTCCGTAAGTTTCTTGCTTTCAGCATCTAGTTTGGAAGTATCCACGGCTTTTATTCTTTTATAAAGTGTCTCATTTAGGAATATCTTATCCGAATGAGCGGCGAATATCGGTGCGTATTCTATCTCTAATTTTTGGATTTCAGCATTGGTATTTGCCCCTGCCAAATTGTAGAATACGGTTTGAGCTCTTCTCAAAACCTCACCACTGATTTCTAGTGCCAAAACGGTGTTTTCAAAAGTAGCAGGTGCCGTGTTTTTCACTATTTTGTCAATCTCTGCCGTTTGGATTTTCAGCCCATAATCAAACGCTGGTTTGTAGTGTTCGTTTTTAATTTTATCAAACTCTGGAGCCTGATATTGCAGTGGGCTTTTCTGCATAAATGGGTTGCCCACCAGTTTTTGGTCTGTGTTTGTTGCCTCTGTCATTGTATTGTTTTTAGCGGTCTTCACAGCGGTACAAGAAGTAACCACCAAGGAAGACATTAGAAATAATGCTGCAATGTTTTTCATATTAAAAAGCTATTTATTGGGGTAAAAGTAATATTTTTTTCCGAAATAAAAAAATCCTTTCCAAACATTAAGGTCTGAAAAGGATTGTGTAAAATTAGAAAAAACCTAATAATTAAGCCTGAACATTATTGTTTCCACCTAATACGAAAGGCTCTACTTCTTTGATTTCGCCAAACTGCTGCTCGTAGTTTGCTACATTTTGCTGAAGTGCTTGTAGTACTCTTTTAGCGTGAAGCGGAGCCAAGATTACTCTACTTCTTACTTGTGCTTGTTGTACGCCTGGCATCAATTGGATAAAGTCCAAAACGAACTCTGATGGAGAATGATTAACCAAAGCAAGGTTGCAATATACTCCTGATGCTACCATTTCGTTTAGCTGGATGTTGATGTTGTTTCCGTCTTGTGGATTTTGATTGTTGTCCATTTTTTTAATTTTATTTTATGTTAATAATTCACTTATTTCAAACCGAAATTTGAGATTGTGAAGATATGATTTTTTTTCAAATCTACAATCTAAAATTTCAATTTTTATTTAATTTTCTTTTTTAATCCCTCACAGACAGGCAGATATACCTTATCTGTGAGAGATTTTTTGGGGTTAATTAATATCTTCAAATTCTTTTTTAGAACCTACGATGATATTTTGATAATCCTTCAGACCAGTTCCTGCTGGGATTCTATGTCCTACGATTACATTTTCCTTCAAGCCATTCAGCTCATCTATCTTACCTGCCACTGCTGCCTCGTTCAAGACTTTTGTAGTCTCTTGGAAGGACGCAGCCGACATAAATGACCTAGTCTGTAACGCTGCTCTGGTGATACCTTGCAACACAGGATTTGCCGTAGCTGGGAGAGCATCACGAACCTGAACGAGTTGCAAGTCTTCTCTCCTCAATTTGGAGTTTTCATCACGCAATGTTTTGGTATCTATGATTTGCCCTGCCTGGAATAATGTAGAATCCCCAGCATCGGTTACGACTTTCATACCGAAAATTCTGTTGTTTTCTTCAAGGAAATCCATCTTATGTTCCAATGAATCTTCCAAGAAATTGGTATCTCCACCATCTACAATCTGTACTTTGGTCATCATCTGGCGAACGATAATCTCAAAGTGTTTGTCATCAATTTTTACCCCTTGAAGACGATAAACCTCTTGAATTTCATTCACTAAATACTCCTGAACCGCCGTAGGTCCTTTGATTGCCAAAATATCATTCGGTGTAACGGAACCATCGGATAATGGAGCCCCCGCCTGAACGAAGTCATTTTCCTGAACGAGAATCTGGCTAGAAAGCTTCACAAGATAGATTTTTCTTTCGCCTGTTTTCGCTTCTACTATCAATTCTCGGTTACCACGCTTGATTTTTCCATAAGAAACCACACCATCAATTTCAGTTACTACTGCTGGGTTTGATGGATTTCTTGCTTCAAACAACTCGGTAACCCTAGGAAGACCACCCGTGATGTCCCCTGCTTTCGCAGATTTACGAGGGATTTTAATCAAGATTTTACCTGCCTTGATTTTCTCTCCGTCATTAACCATCAAGTGGGCACCTACTGGTAAGTTGTATGCTTTCAGTTCTTCACCTTTGGTATCTACAACTCTAAGGGTTGGAACGGCTTTTTTATTTCTTGATTCAGAGATTACTTTCTCTTCAAAACCTGTCTGTTCATCGATTTCCAACTGGAATGATGTCCCTTGGATAATATCTTCGTACTCTACTTTACCAGCAGTTTCCGCGATGATAACAGCGTTATAAGGGTCCCACTTACAGATAAGGTCTCCTTTGCTTACTTTATCACCTGGTTTTACGGAAAGAATCGCACCGTAAGGGATATTGGCTACCATTAGCGGCGTTCTAGCTTCGTTATCTGCTACCAAACGGAATTCGGTAGAACGAGACACTACGACCTCTGCTTGGTTTCCGTTTTCATCTTCGGAAGTTACGGTTCTTACCTCGTCCATTTCCACGATACCATCTCTTCTTGCTACGATGGACGGATTTTCAGAGACATTCCCCGCTGTACCCCCTTGGTGGAAGGTTCTCAATGTAAGCTGCGTACCTGGCTCACCGATGGATTGTGCAGCGATTACACCTACTGCCTCACCCATATGAATCATTTTACCTGTTGCCAAGTTTCTTCCGTAGCACTTCGCACAGATACCTTTTTTAGCCTCACAAGTCAATGGCGAACGCACCTCTACGGCTTCCAAACCAGCCTCTTCAATTGCTTTTGCTAAAACCTCATCTATTAATTCTCCCTCATTTACCAAAAGTTCATCTGTTTCTGGGTGATAAACATCGTGAAGGGAAACTCTACCTAAAATTCTTTCAGAAAGTTTCTCTACGATTTCATCATTTTTCTTCAATGCCGTTACCTCTGTTCCTCTGAGCGTACCACAATCATCTTCTGTGATGATAACATCTTGTGCCACATCTACGAGACGACGCGTAAGGTAACCTGCATCGGCAGTTTTAAGAGCGGTATCCGCAAGACCTTTTCTCGCACCGTGGGTAGAGATAAAGTACTCCAAGATGGAAAGACCTTCCTTAAAGTTTGCCACGATAGGGTTTTCAATGATTTCTGCCCCTGTGGAACCTGCTTTCTGCGGTTTTGCCATCAAACCACGCATACCAGAAAGCTGACGAATCTGCTCCTTGGACCCCCTCGCACCAGAATCTAGCATCATATAAACAGAGTTGAAGCCACCTTGGTCGGTTTTCATTCTGCTCATAATCATCTCGGTAAGCCCTGCGTTGGTATTCGTCCAAATATCAATCACTTGGTTATAACGCTCGGTATCGGTGATGAGACCCATATTATAGTTTCCTTTAATCTCATCTACATTCTCTACCGCCTGTGCAATCATTTGTTTTTTCTCATCAGGTACTACGATGTCTGCCAATGAGAATGAAAGCCCTCCGCGGAATGCGTTGTAATATCCGAGGTTTTTCATATCATCGAGGAACTTCACAGTGGTAGGGAAATCGGTATCCGCCAAAATCATACCAATGACATTTCTCAATGATTTTTTAGTCAATAATTCATTTACGAAACCTACTTCTTTTGGTACAATTTGATTGAACAAAATTCTACCCACAGTGGTTTCTGTTAGCTTGATTTCAAGTTCTCCGTTTTCATTTTTCACAGGAACTTTACATCTCACTTTGGCATTCAGAGATACTTTCCCTTCGGCATAAGCAATCTCTGCTTCCTCTGGGGAATAGAATGCCAAGCCTTCGCCTTTTATCTTAACTTCCTCCGTAGAGTGGGCTTCCTTGGTCATAAAGTATAGCCCCAAGACCATGTCCTGAGAAGGAACGGTAATCGGTGCTCCATTGGCAGGGTTCAAGATGTTTTGTGAACCGAGCATCAGTAACTGTGCTTCCAAAATCGCCTCTGGCCCAAGTGGTAAGTGAACCGCCATCTGGTCACCGTCAAAGTCGGCGTTGAATGCCGTAGTTACGAGTGGGTGCAATCTAATTGCTTTACCCTCAATCATTTTCGGTTGGAAAGCTTGGATACCCAATCTGTGAAGCGTAGGTGCCCTGTTGAGAAGTACTGGGTGACCTTTCATCACATTTTCCAAAATATCATAAACTACTGGCTCTTTTCTATCAATAATTCTCTTGGCAGATTTCACAGTTTTTACAATACCTCTCTCTATCAATTTTCTGATAATGAATGGTTTATAAAGTTCCGCTGCCATATCCTTCGGAATACCGCACTCGTGAAGTTGCAAATCTGGACCAACCACGATAACCGAACGAGCGGAGTAATCCACACGCTTACCTAATAGGTTCTGACGGAAACGCCCTTGCTTACCTTTTAGCGAGTCGGAAAGGGATTTCAGTGGTCTGTTGGATTCAGATTTTACCGCTGAAGATTTTCTAGTATTATCAAATAAAGAATCTACCGCTTCCTGAAGCATACGCTTCTCATTTCTCAAAATTACTTCTGGAGCTTTGATTTCCAAAAGTCTCTTCAAACGGTTATTTCTGATGATAACTCTTCTATAAAGGTCATTCAAATCGGAAGTTGCAAAACGCCCACCATCTAGCGGAACGAGTGGTCTCAACTCTGGTGGAGTAACTGGTAATACCCTCATTACCATCCATTCTGGGCGGTTTATCATTCTTGTATTTGCACTTCTCAACGCCTCTACTACATTCAGACGCTTCAATGCTTCAGTTCTTCTTTGTTTAGAACCTTCGTTGTGTGCCTTGTGTCTCAAATCATAGGAAAGAGCATCTAGGTCTATTCTTTTCAATAAATCCTCGATGGCCTCTGCACCCATTTTAGCAATGAATTTATTCGGGTCATTGTCATCCAATAATTGGTTGTCGGCAGGAAGTGTATCCAGAATATCCAAATATTCTTCTTCCGTAAGGAATTCCATTTCTTCAAAATCTGAACCATCTACCTTTTTAGCAATACCTTGCTGGATAACAACATATCTTTCGTAATAGATAATCATATCCAATTTTTTGGAAGGCAATCCTAAAAGATAACCAATTTTATTTGGCAAAGAACGGAAATACCAAATGTGGGCAATTGGCACCACCAAATTGATATGCCCTATACGGTCTCTACGCACTTTTTTCTCGGTAACCTCTACACCGCAACGGTCGCAGACGATACCTTTATATCTGATTCTCTTGTATTTACCACAAGCACATTCGTAATCCTTTACAGGACCGAAGATTTTCTCACAGAATAGCCCATCTCTTTCAGGTTTGTGGGTTCTGTAATTGATGGTTTCAGGCTTCAATACCTCGCCTCTGGATTCTTGTAGAATGCTCTCTGGCGAAGCTAAACCTATTGAGATTTTACTAAATCTACTTGATTTATTTTTGTTTGACATTTTTCTTTTTTGATTTAAAGATTTAATAATTGAATAATTTTTTGAATTGATTTAAATTCTTAAATCTCTTAAATTACTCCTCTAATCTCACATCAAGTCCAAGACCTTGCAACTCGTGAAGCAATACATTGAAGGACTCTGGAATGCCTGGTTCTGGCATCGGTTCTCCTTTGGCGATTGCCTCGTAAGTTTTCGCTCTACCAATCACATCATCAGACTTCACGGTCAAGATTTCGCGAAGGATATTAGACGCACCGAATGCCTCCAATGCCCAAACCTCCATCTCTCCGAAACGCTGACCACCAAACTGAGCCTTACCACCGAGTGGCTGCTGCGTAATAAGCGAGTAAGGACCGATAGAACGAGCGTGCATCTTGTCATCAACCATATGCCCCAATTTCAGCATATAGATAACTCCCACAGTAGCTGGTTGGGTAAATCTTTCCCCTGTGCCACCATCGTAAAGGTAGGTATTACCATATTTAGGAAGCCCTGCCTCGTCGGTATATTTGGTGATTTCATCTAATGAAGCTCCATCAAAGATAGGCGTAGCGAACTTCAAGCCGAGTTTTTTACCTGCCCAGCCGAGAACGGTCTCGTAAATCTGACCGATGTTCATACGCGAAGGTACCCCAAGTGGGTTGAGGACAATATCCACAGGCGTTCCGTCTTCCAAGAATGGCATATCTTCCTCACGCACGATTCTTGATACAATACCCTTGTTACCGTGGCGACCTGCCATTTTATCCCCTACATTGAGTTTTCTCTTCTTCGCGATATAGACTTTCGCCATTTTCATAATACCTGCTGGAAGTTCATCACCGATGGAGATTGCAAATTTCTCACGATTTTTAACGCCTTGGATGTCGTTGTATTTAATCTTAAAGTTGTGAATCAGTTGCTTGATGAGATTGTTTTTCTCCTCTTCGTTCGTCCAATCAGAACCGCTAATATTCACATAATCTTCCACAGAGATAGAAGCGAGAAGTTTCTGGGAGAATTTCACCCCTTTACCGATAACCTCTTCGCCAAGGTCATTTTCTACACCTTGCGATGATTTAGCATTGACCAAAACATTAAGTTTCTCTATCAAAGTACTTCGGAGTTGTTCAAATTGCTGTCTGTATTTGTTTTCTACTTCCTCCAATTTCAGCTTTTCCTCTGCTCTTTTCTTCTTATCTTTGATGTTGCGAGAGAATAATTTTTTACCAATTACCACCCCTCTGAGCGAAGAATCTGCTTTTAGCGAAGCATCTTTCACATCACCTGCTTTATCACCGAAGATAGCACGAAGTAATTTTTCTTCTGGTGTAGGGTCAGACTCACCTTTTGGCGTGATTTTACCAATCATAATATCACCAGGCTTCACCTCTGCACCGATTCTAATCATACCATTTTCATCAAGGTCTTTGGTAGCATCTTCGGAGATGTTCGGAATATCGGCTGTCAGCTCTTCCATACCTAGTTTGGTATCACGAACTTCCAAAGAATATTCATCTACATGGATAGAAGTAAACCAGTCCTCACGAACCACTTTTTCATTGATAACGATAGCGTCCTCAAAGTTGTATCCTTTCCAAGGCATAAACGCTACTACCAAGTTTCTACCCAATGCCAGCTCTCCGTTTTCGGTAGCATAACCATCACAAAGCACCTGACCTTTCTCTACTCTATCCCCTACTCTTACATTCGGACGAAGGGTAATGGTCGTAGATTGGTTGGTTTGTCTGAATTTTATCAGATTATAAGTTTTAGTAGCAGACTCAAAACTTACGATGTCTTCATCTTCTGTTCTTTCGTAGGTTATAACGATTTTATCTGCATCTACATACTCCACAACTCCGTTTCCTTCGGCATTGATAAGCACTCTGGAATCTTTCGCTACTTGTTTTTCTAAACCTGTTCCCACGATAGGAGCCTGTGGTCTAAGCAACGGAACTGCCTGACGCATCATATTCGAACCCATCAAAGCACGGTTCGCGTCATCGTGTTCAAGGAACGGAATCAATGAAGCGGAAATACCAGAAATCTGGTTCGGAGCGACATCTATCAAGCTTACTTCATTTGGCTCTACCACTGGGTAATCTCCGTCTTCACGAGCGATAACCCTATCAGTAGTAATCTTACCACTATCATCCATCTGGACATTCGCCTGAGCAATCACTTGTGATTCTTCATCTTCCGCATTAAGGTAAATCGGTGTGGATTTCAAATCTACTTTTCCGTTTTCTACCTTTCTATATGGTGTCTCGATGAACCCTAAATTATTGATTTTAGCATAGATACCCAAAGATGAAATCAAACCAATGTTTGGACCTTCTGGCGTTTCAATTGGACAGATTCTTCCGT
>JAUNHO010000234.1:255-2379 GCA_030523905.1 Bergeyella zoohelcum | reverse complement strand
ACCCAGAGCTGATATTTATCATATTTTTACCTCCGTTATTATTTGAGGCTGCTTTTGCCGCTTCGTGGAAAGAACTTTGGAAACTTCGGCGAATTGTAACCAATTTTGCTTTTGTGGTGGTTTTTCTCACGGCTATATCGGTTGCGTTGGTTACTAATGCCATTATACCAGGGTTTTCGTTGGCGTTGGGCTTTGTGCTTGGTGGCATTGTTTCCCCGCCTGATGCAGTGAGTGCTCAGGCAATTTTGAAAATCGTGAAAGTCCAAAAAAATGTCGCCACACTTTTGGAGGGCGAGAGTTTGTTCAATGATGCTTCATCTCTCATTATTTTTCGTTTTGCAATGGTGGTGGTGGCTACGGGGCAGTTTATCTGGTGGGAGGCTTCGCTTAGTTTTTTGTGGATGGTGATTGGTGGGGTAGGCATTGGTCTGGCGATTGCTTATATCTTTATGAAAATCCATAAAATTTTCCCTACCGATGTGAATATGGATACTATTCTTACCATTATCGCACCTTATTTTATGTATATTTTTGCGGAAGAAGTACATAGTTCTGGGGTTCTTTCGGTGGTGAGTGGAGGCTTATTTTTATCCGTAAGACGCTATGATTTTTTGCAATCTTCCCAATCAAGGATAATGGGAGCAAATGTATGGCAGGGGTTTGCGTTCCTTATTAATGGTATTGTTTTCCTCATCATCGGTTTGGATTTACCTGAAATAATGGAAGGGATTATTCGCTATGAGGGAATCAGTTTGGGAGATGCTTTTTATTATGGTATGCTGGTTACTTTCGTGCTGATTGTTGTAAGATTTTTAGCGTCTTATGCTACCGTTTTTGTTACTTTGTTTATGAGAAAATACATCAAGGTAGCAGAGCCGAATCCGCATAAAAAAATGCCAATTCTTATCGGTTGGACGGGGATGCGTGGCGTGATTTCCCTAGCAATGGCACTTTCTATTCCTGTTTATATGGACAATGGCGAGTTATTCCCACATCGTGATTTGATTTTATTCATTACTTTTGTGGTTATTTTAGCAACTTTAATTATTCAAGGGCTTACTCTTCCATTTTTGATAAAATATTTGAAACTTCCTCGCATTTCTAATAATGATTTGAGCCACGAAGAAGCCGAACGAATTTTGAGAAACGGAATGAGCGAAGTTGCCATAGAACATCTAAAAAAATATAACCAGAACGATTGTAAAAAAGAGAATGTCTATATCAAAAATTTGCTTGATAGATGGGAGAAAGAAGATAATGAGGGTGAGGTACTTCAACTGAAAAAAAGAGCAAAATTGGTGCTTTTGGAAACCTTGGAGAAGCAAAGAGAATGGCTTTTGAAAGAAAACCGAATCAATCCTAAAATGGACGAAGAAGTGGTGAGACACTACCTCTTGAAATTGGATTTGGAGGAAGAAAGATTGAGAATGTAAATTTTTATTTATAAAATTTCAATAAAAAAATGTAAATTCGCAGTATGGAATTAGGTTTTATGGAAATCGTGGTGGTTGCGTTGGTCATCATCGTGTTATTTGGTCCCGATAAACTCCCGAGTATCGCTAGGGATTTAGGCACTGGTGTTCGCAAAATGCGTGGCGCTGTGGAAGATATAAAAACGGAAATAATGAAAGAGGCGGACAACCCTGTCTCTGAAATAAAAAAAGAAATAGAAAGGGTGAAAGAGTCGGCAAAGGAGTTCAACCCGCTATCTGATGTGAAAAAAGAAATAGATGATGTGAAGAACTCTATGAACCTAGATAACACACAGAAAACCAATGTGATAGAAACTCCAAAACCTGCTGATAACAACGAGTACGAAGGACCTGTAAGCAGATAATAGACCAATGTACGAAATCATAGAATACGATAAAGAAGTTTTCCTTTTTCTCAATAATTTGGGAAGCAAACCCTTTGACCAGTTTTGGATAATGGTCTCCAAAACCTTCATTTGGGTACCGTTTTATGTGGTGCTGTTCTACTTTTTATTCAAAAATTTCGGTAAAAGAAATATGATTTATATCATTATTTTCATTGCATTGGGAGTTACCATTTCAGATCAAATGGCAGGGATTTTCAAAGATAGCGTAATGCGTCTTCGCCCTTGCCACGAGCCTACGCTAGACC
>JAUNHO010000234.1:0-245 GCA_030523905.1 Bergeyella zoohelcum | reverse complement strand
TAATGCGTGAGGTAAAATGCGGTGGGCAGTATGGTTTTTACTCGGCACACGCCTCTAATACTTTCTTTTTGGCAACTTTCATCACCTTACTATTAGGGCGGAAATATCCACCACTTGCTTTTGTAATGTTCATTTGGGCAATAGTAGTGGCATATAGTAGGATATATTTGGGAGTTCATTACCCACTTGATATAATTTTCGGAATGTTAGCAGGAATATCGCTCGGTTGGTTTATTTTCAAGCTA
>JAUNHO010000233.1 GCA_030523905.1 Bergeyella zoohelcum | reverse complement strand
ACGCTATTTATACGAAATCTAAATTATATTCGCTAAAAAAACGCTCATTTATTCGTAATTTTGTACTTCTAAAATGTAATTATTAATTTTTTAACCAAATAATATTAAGAATATGATTTTTGATTTGGATATGATTAAAAAGGTGTATGAGCGTTACCCAGAGCGTATTGCGAAAGCAAGAGAAGTGGTAGGGAAGCCTCTTACACTGGCAGAAAAAATTCTTTATGCTCACCTTTGGGAGGGCAATGCTACACAAAGCTACGAGAGAGGAAACTCCTATGTGGATTTTGCACCAGATAGAGTAGCGATGCAAGATGCTACGGCACAGATGGCTTTGCTACAATTTATGCAGGCAGGTAGAAAAAAAGTTGCAGTACCTTCTACGGCTCACGCAGACCACCTAATACAAGCAAAAGTAGGTGCAGAGAAAGACCTACAAGAGGGACTGAATAAAAACTCCGAAGTGTTTAATTTCCTTAGTTCTGTTTGTGATAAATATGGCATCGGTTTCTGGAAACCAGGTGCAGGGATTATCCACCAAGTAGTGCTAGAAAATTACGCTTTCCCTGGCGGTATGATGATTGGTACAGACTCCCACACCGTGAATGCAGGTGGGCTAGGTATGGTAGCAATAGGTGTAGGCGGTGCTGATGCGGTAGATGTAATGGCAGGTATGGCTTGGGAACTTAAAATGCCAAAACTTATCGGGGTGAAACTTACTGGTAAAATGAATGGCTGGACATCGGCAAAAGATGTTATCCTAAAAGTAGCGGGTATCCTTACCGTGAAAGGTGGTACAGGCTGCATCGTAGAGTATTTCGGTGAGGGAGCAGAGAGCCTTTCTGCTACTGGAAAAGGCACTATCTGTAATATGGGTGCAGAGATAGGTGCTACTACCTCTACTTTCGGTTATGATGATTCTATGAGAAGATACCTTGCCGCAACTGGCCGACAAGAAGTAGTAGATGCAGCGGATAAAATAGCAGAACACCTTACTGGTGATGCTGAGGTTTATGCCAACCCAGAGCAATATTTTGACCAAGTGATTGAAATCAATCTTTCAGAATTGGCTCCTCATCTCAATGGGCCTTTTACACCAGATTTGGCGACCCCAGTTTCTGAATTTAGAGAAAAAGCAGAAGCCAACGGCTGGCCACTTGATGTAGAATGGGCATTGATTGGGTCTTGTACCAATTCCTCTTACGAAGACCTTTCCAGAGCGGCCTCCATCGTAGAAGATGCCGTAGCGAAAGGCGTAAAACCAAAGGCCATTCTAGGAATTAACCCAGGGTCTGAACAAGTGAAATTCACTGCGGAAAGAGATGGCTTCCTTGATTCTTTCAGAAAATTTGAAAATGCTAGAATCTTTACCAACGCTTGTGGGCCGTGCATCGGTCAGTGGGATAGAGAGGGTGCTGAAAAGCAAGAGAAAAACTCCATTATCCATTCATTCAACAGAAACTTTGCAAAAAGAGCCGATGGAAATCCGAATACGCACGCCTTTGTAGCTTCCCCTGAAATGGTAGCGGCTGTGGCTATTTCTGGTAGATTAGACTTTAACCCTATCACAGATACTTTAATTAATGATAAAGGCGAAGCCGTAAAATTAGACGAACCAAAAGGAGCAGAACTGCCTTCAAAAGGTTTTGATGTAGATGATAACGGCTACCAAGCACCTTCCGAAGATGGCTCTAATGTTCAGGTGATTGTAGATCCGAAATCGGATAGATTACAACTTCTTGAACCATTCAAACCTTGGGACGGAAAGAACATTGAGGGAGCGAAAGTTCTCATCAAGGCATTCGGAAAATGTACCACAGACCATATTTCTATGGCAGGTCCTTGGCTGAAATACAGAGGGCATCTAGACAATATCTCCAATAATATGCTCATCGGTGCGGTGAATGCCTACAATATGGAAACCAATAATGTGAAAAACCAACTTACTGGCGAGTACGGAGAAGTTCCTGCGGTGCAAAGAGCCTATAAAGCGGCTGGTATCCCATCTATCGTAGTGGGCGACCATAACTACGGCGAGGGGTCTTCCAGAGAACACGCAGCGATGGAGCCGAGACACCTAGGAGTGAAAGCCGTATTGGTAAAATCTTTTGCGAGAATCCACGAAACCAATTTGAAAAAACAAGGAATGCTAGCACTTACCTTTGCTAACGAAGCCGACTACGATAAAATCCAAGAAGATGATGTAGTTGATTTCCTTGACCTTGAAGGATTTACAGCAGGGAAACCGCTTACCTTGGTATTCACTCACGCAGATGGAAGCCAAGATACCATTATTGCGAACCACACTTACAATGACCAGCAAATTGGTTGGTTCCGTGCGGGTTCTGCACTCAACTTAATTGCAGAGGAAGCAAAAAACAACGGATAATACTTTTTCA
>JAUNHO010000232.1 GCA_030523905.1 Bergeyella zoohelcum | reverse complement strand
TCGGTGGTTTTGGTATGTGTGGCTCTGTATAGCCCTTTTCTACTAGAGGTTTCGGTCTGTGCCGTTACCCAATTTGTCCCTAAAAAAGTCCCTAAAAATAGAGCCGCTATGAATATTTTTTTCATAGATTGAATTATATTTTTTTTGTATGATTGATATTTTAATTATTCAACTTAAACCGCCACAGGAGCTTTTATCCCTGAATGTGGTGCGTAATTTTCCAAAGTAAAATCTTCATATTTGAAATCAAAAATATTCTTAATTTCAGGATTAAGTTTCATCGTTGGTAGAGGTTTTGGCTCTCTGGAAAGTTGCTTCTTCACCTGCTCAAAATGATTATTATAAATATGAACATCGCCAAAAGTATGCACATATTCGCCTAATTCCAAACCGCAAACTTGGGCTACCATCATTAGAAGTAAGGCATAACTCGCAATATTAAAAGGCACACCTAAAAACACATCGGCAGACCTTTGGTAAAGTTGCAGAGAGAGTTTTCCATCGGCTACATAAAACTGAAACATAGCGTGGCACGGAGCGAGAGCCATATTGGGGATTTCGGCTGTATTCCAAGCAGATACGATGAGTCTTCGGGAATCTGGATTGGTTTTTATTTGGTCAATCACCTCCGAAATTTGGTCAATTACTTTATTGTCTGCCCCTTGCCAGGCTCTCCATTGTGAGCCATAGACAGGTCCAAGGTTGCCGTTTTCATCAGCCCATTCGTCCCAAATCGTTACGCCATTATCGTTCAGATATTTGATGTTGGTATCGCCTTTTAAGAACCAAAGTAGTTCATAAATAATGGATTTTAGATGTACTTTTTTGGTCGTTACTAGCGGAAAACCTTTGGATAAATCATACCTTAATTGATAACCAAAAACAGAACGCGTGCCTGTGCCTGTGCGGTCAGTCTTATCGGTTCCGTTATCCAAAATATGCTGTAAAAGATTCAAGTAGTTTTGCATTGAATATTGAAATTTAATCGGTCAAATATATGAAATTAAAATGAAAACAGCGAATGAAAGGATTTTTGTAGATTGAAAAATTCTTATAAGAAAAAGGAAAAAATAATTATTTTTGCAAAATGAATTCTTTGATAGATAAATATAATATACCAGGCCCTAGATATACCTCTTATCCTACCGTGCCTTTTTGGGACGAGGCAGGTTTTAGCCCAGAAAAATGGGAATCTTCTGTGATACGCAGTTTTAATGAAACCAACGATACGGAGGGCATTTCTATATACATTCATTTGCCGTTTTGTGAGCAACTTTGTACTTTTTGTGCTTGTCATAAAAGAATCACGAAGCAGCATTCCGTAGAGAAACCTTATTTGGAATCTGTGTTGAAAGAATGGCAACTTTATTTGGATTTATTCAAAGGTAAAAAGCCGATAATCAAAGAATTACATCTTGGTGGTGGTACGCCTACATTCTTTTCTCCACAAAATTTAAGGGAACTATTAGAAGGTTTATTTGCAACGGTTAGTATTGCCGAAAAGCCAGAATTTTCCTTTGAAGGACACCCTAATAATACCACCAAAGAACACCTGCAAACGCTCTACGATTTAGGATTTAGAAGATGCAGTTTTGGGGTTCAGGATTATGATTTGAAGGTACAAAAAGCCATCAACCGTGTTCAGCCTTTTGAAAATGTAGAAAAAGTAACGGCTTGGGCAAGGGAGATTGGTTATACCAGTGTTTCCCACGATTTGGTGTTTGGTTTGCCACATCAGAATTGGGAAAAAATGGAAACCACTATCCGTAAAACCATAGAACTAAAACCAGATAGATTGGCGTTTTATTCTTACGCTCATGTCCCTTGGATAAAAGGTGTGGGGCAGAGAGGTTTTGATGAAAAAGACCTCCCAAGTGGCGAAGAAAAGCGGAAATTATACGAAAACGGAAAAAAACTCTTGCAAGATTTAGGCTACATAGAGGTGGGAATGGACCACTTTTCGCTTCCGCACGATGACCTTTATCAAAGTCTTATCAATGGGAAAATCCACCGAAATTTTATGGGATATTCGTCAAGTAAAACCCAGCTGATGATAGGGTTGGGAATGTCTGCTATTTCGGACTCTTGGTATGCTTTTGCCCAAAATGAAAAAACGGTGGAAGACTATCAGAAACGAGTAGATGAAGGCAAAATTCCTGTATTTAGAGGGCATATTTTAGACGAAGAAGATCTGATTATTAGGCAACATATTCTTAATATAATGTGCCGTTTGGAGACCACTTGGGGGCAAGAAAATTTCGTCCCAGAGATAGAAAATTCTTTGGAGCAACTAAGGGAAATGGAGCAAGACGGCCTAGTAGAAATCTCTGATAATCATATAAAAATAACGGAAAAAGGCAGGGCATTTACAAGAAATGTAGCAATGACTTTTGACCTAAGAATGCTCCG
>JAUNHO010000231.1:1283-2419 GCA_030523905.1 Bergeyella zoohelcum | reverse complement strand
TAGGTACCTCCAAATTATTCGGTTTCAGTCTAATGAAAAATTTTTCTTATCCTTATTTTTCTAGAAGTGTAGCGGAATTTTGGCGAAGATGGCATATCTCTCTCAATACTTGGTTCAGAGACTATTTATATATCCCTTTGGGAGGAAGCAAAGGAAATAATTTGCTAAAAGTACGGAATATTTTCATCATATTTATCGTGAGTGGATTCTGGCACGGAGCTAACTGGACTTTCATCGTCTGGGGAGCTCTTAATGCCCTCTTTATCCTCCCCTCTATTTTAATGAAAACCAATAGAAACAACATTAACCATATTGAAAGCAACAGACTACTACTCCCCTCTTTTAGAGAGTTTATCGGTATTATTTTCACCTTTGGACTGATTGTTTTTTCTTGGATTTTTTTCCGTTCAGAAACCATTACCGATGCAATTCAATATATTCAAAGAATGATAACTACTTACAATATAGGTATTGGATATCCTTATAAACTAATGAAACAAGATGTGAGTCTTATATTCTTTATTAGTGTAATGCTCATCTTTGAATGGTGTATGAGAACCAAAGACCACCCTTTCCAGTTTAGCGGAATGAAAATCAGTCGCCCTATACGCTGGGGGATATATATTATCTTTTCTTTATTAATCTTATGGTTTTCTGGGCAACAAGCAGAATTTATTTACTTTCAATTCTAAACCAAAATGAAAAAATTTATCTTAAAAACATTCATATTTTTAGGCATATTAACCTCTATTTTGGGAGTAATTTACTCTTATTTATACCTAAAAGAAAAACCCAAAATCAAACTTTCTAAAAAAAATATCATCATTGGGGACTCTAACACTAGATGGTCCATAGATGATAAAATTCTCTCCACCTATGCCAATTATTCCACAGGAGGAGAGACCTATCTCTTTGCTTACACAAAACTAAAATTGCTCTCCAAAGACAATAAAATAGATACCCTACTCCTATCTTTCAACAACCATAATATTATCAATAATATGTGGTGGAATGACAATGATGGTACTCCACTTGATAATAGAATGCCGGCTTTTTATCAAGATTTTTCTCTTCAAGAGCATTGGGATTTATTTTCTCATACTCCTAAAACTTACTACAAATCTCTTCTAAAAATA
>JAUNHO010000231.1:0-1273 GCA_030523905.1 Bergeyella zoohelcum | reverse complement strand
TCCTCTTCTACTATGTAGCGATTTGGCTCTTATCAGCCTAATCCTGAATATGAGACACAGCAACCATTAGTACCATACGAGTATAAAAAACCTACAATCTACGAAATAGAAACCAAATATCTACATAAAATAATAGAAGAATGCCAAAACAAAAACATATATCTTATATTGATACAACCACCAAAAAATTATCTGAGAAAAGACTATAAAAACTATGCTCATAAAGAATTTTATGATTACTATTATACCCATTTATCAAATATAGATTTTTTAGATTTTTCAGAACTACCACTCCCTGCTCACGCCTATTGGGATATGACACATACCGATATAGTAGGAGCCGAGTATTTTACAAATTTCTTAAAAAATAATGGGGGGGGTATCTATAATTTAATAAAAAGTAAATATAATTTAAGATATAATAAAAATTACGATTAAAATATGCTAAAAAAAATATTCTATATAAAGATTCCTAAAAATAGGATTTTCGGGCTAGATTTACTCCGTGCCATTGCTATTATGATGGTGATGTTCGCTCACGCCAATGGACACCAGCCACCAGCCTTTATCTCCCAGTATCTATCCCCTCTACTGATAGACGGCGTAGGGATTTTCTTCGTACTGAGTGGTTTCCTCATCGGTGGGATTCTCATTCGTGATTTTGAAAAGGAAATCTCCCTCCGTTCGTTGCTCAATTTTTGGCAAAGAAGATGGTTCAGAACCCTGCCCAACTACCTACTAATACTCATTACGCTCATCATCTTAAACTATTTTTTCCAAATGGGTTTCACAGCGAATGACTATGGCAGTTATTTTGTTTTTCTACAAAATTTCAGTAGCCCTATGGGTAGCTTCTTCCCAGAATCTTGGAGCCTTAGCATAGAAGAATGGTTCTATCTCATCACGCCTGTGGCAATTATCTTGTTTTATTTGTCTTTCCGTAGAAAGATTTCCCTAAAATGGGTATTATTATTCGTTATTTTACTCATCATCACCTACTCTACCACACTAAGGTTTTACAGGTATTTATTTTTAGAACTACCAAAAGGCTATAACACTTGGGATTTACACTTTATGAGACAGGTAGCCACTCGTCTAGATGCTCTTATGTTCGGAGTTTTTGGGGCTTGGCTCAAGCGTTATTACCCTAAAATATTTTATTTCAAATCCTTGTGGTTTTTAATCATAGGTGTGGGACTCACGATTCTTCTAGAAATTATCAATAATAAAATGCACAATAACCGCAATCAAGCCTAGGGTAATAATAAACGGC
>JAUNHO010000230.1 GCA_030523905.1 Bergeyella zoohelcum | reverse complement strand
ATAAGGGTACTCATATACTGGGCGAGGCTTCGTAGGAGGTGATTCACGGCGGTTTTATTATCGGATAAATCATCACCGAAGGCCTTTTGGAAGAGGTTGATATAGTCTTTGTTGGTCTTTATTTTGGCAATGATTTGAAGCACGGAAGAGTCCATTTCATCAGGATTGACGATGGGGATTCGTGGTTGTTCTTTGAGGTCTAGCACGGCTCCGTCCCACATATAGAGGTTCATAAACGCCATATTTTGTATGGGGGGAGAGTTGCGTAATCCCACGCGTCCGTGTATGCCTACGGCTTTGGTGTTGCTATCGGCAAAGGCTTTTTGTTTTTGGTGGCAGGTGGCACAAGATACGGAGTTATCACCGCTGAGAATAGGGTCGTGGAAGAGTTTTTTGCCTAGTTCTACGCCGTATTGTGTAGGTGGGTTCTCGCTATGCAGTTGGTTGAATGCTGGGAAATTGGCAGGGATTTCTATTTTCAGCAGAGGGTTATCCGTCACGGAAATGGGTTGCTCTACTTCATTTCTACACGAAGAGAGTAGGCTGGTAATTCCTATAATGAATATGATTTTTTTCATAGCGGAGTATTTTTTATTTGAAATAAAAGCCTGTATGACTGACCACACAGGCTTTTAGGAGTGAAAAATTATTGTACGGATTTCACAGAGAACATCCCTGCTATCGCATCTGCAAAGGTAGGCATTTGGTCTAGGTTGTGGATGCTGGTATTCTTTCCGCTTTCAAATATAATGGCGTTTTTTCCGCTCAAAAACTGATTAATATCGGCTTTGATGGCGATGTTATTCGCGGAAGATTGTCTTACTTTTAGCGTAGAGCCAAGGTCAAGGGAAATCTCTCTATACGCATCGGTAAATTTCCATTCTTCTGGTTTGTCTTTTTTGCCTATGTCTATGCTTCCTGTATGTACGGAGAAATCATTATCAAGATTGTCGCCATACTGCCCTTCAAATTTAGCAAAGCGATAGGTTTTCGCCCACGCCCATTTCATTTCTATTTTCCCCATAGTGGCGTAGAATGTTGGGTGGTCTTCTTCTTTCAGTTCGTTGATGTCTTTATGAAGCCCCAGACCGAAAGTGATTTTTGTATAGTTTCCAGCTGGAATATCAGAGAGTTTGAAATTGTAAGTTGTGGCATCTGCTTGGTTGATGATGTGAGCCCCTTTCATACTCTTGTCATTGTAATAATACTTGTAGGTATTGCCCTTTTCATCGGTAAGAACTACATTACTTACGACATATTTCAGCTCGTTGAATCTGTGTTTTTGTCCATTGGAAGAGGTCAAAGTCGTCCCTGTATCGCCTAGTGCCAATGGAGAATTATTGTACTCATTGCTGAAAGAAAGCGTTACATTGCCTTTGTCGCCCGTTGCCCATTCGGTAGTGCTTATTGCTTCGTCATTATTTCTACACGCTGTGATGGCTAGTGCCGCTGCTCCGATATAGAAGCATTTTTTGAAATTATTCATTTTGGTAAAATTTTATGTATTAGAATTAAAATATCTTAAAAAAATCTTGTAGGATTATCCTACGGAAACAATGTTAATTTTTATGCTAAATGTTTAGTTTTCAGGGGTGATGAATTGGGCGGTGGGTGTAGGATGTCCAAAATAGGGCTTCTGTAATCCATCGGTATAGATAGGTTTGGTAGGATTTTGCTCTGCGTTATTGGGTTGGAAACAATGTTAATAGTGCTGTGTAGCGGAACAAAATCCAGACTTCTATACAGATTGATGAATGCCGTGTTATTCCCCGATGTATCGGCGAGACGCTTGGTCAGTTGGCACTTGCCGTGGCATCCTAGTTTTATATTTTCTTTATTGATGCAGAGGCGTTTCTCTATCTCTGTTTGATTGATTTTGAAGTGAAGCACCACTAGCCCCTGCTGAAAGGAAGACATCAGCAGAAGGGTAGTCATTATTATGGCAAAGGTGCGTTTCACTTGGCGTTGTTTTTTAGAAATTAATTTTCATTCCTACGAAGATATTTCGCCCCATTCTTGGGATATTCCCCCAGTCGGCATAGGTGGTATAGTATTGGTTGAAAAGGTTTTGCACACCTGCTTGTAGGGTAACGGCTTGGTGACAAAAGACCCAACTATAATCCGCCGAAATGTCCATAATAGTATAGGCTGGTGTGCGGTCTTCGCCGTATTCTGGGCTGAAATGATTTTGTGCCAAATCACCCTGAACCGATGCAAATACCGAGAACGGATATTGCCTTAATCTAAGGCTTGTAAGATAACTCATAGGGCGAATGAATGGCAGGTTGCCCCCTGTATGGTCTTTCGCACGAGCATAGGTGAGACTACCTTTCCACTGCCAATTTTCGGCAAAATCATATTTGAAATTGAAAGAAAGATTGTATAGCTTGGCAAAATCCAGCGAAGTATAGCCTTTCACT
>JAUNHO010000229.1 GCA_030523905.1 Bergeyella zoohelcum | reverse complement strand
TTAGCTGAGAATGAGCAGCATTCAAGAATGAAAATCTGTCCATATTTACAGTGTTCTATTCAAATAATATGTTAAAGGACAAATATATGAAAATTATATGATTCTGAACATTTTTTTGATAAAAAAATCATTTTATCCCATTTTATCTATAAACTGGCAGTGCAATTTTCATATTAACTTCCCCATTTTCCGAAGGTGGCACTATGAAAGTTTGTTTCAATTCTCCATATTTCATAGTATCTTTTTTTGCTTTTTGAAGAAGAATTTGTATGGATTTTATTCTATTTTTATAATTTCCTTGATAATAAATCACATATTCCTTTGATGATTTAACATTTCTAAAATTGAAATTATTATCCGAAATTGTTGTTTTTTTAGACAATGGAATACCATAGTAATACGAAACCTCTTTATCCTTATAATTATTGGCATCGGTAAGCAAAACAGGAAAACCATATTCGTCTTCATTTTTGCCCAAATCCATACTTACAAAATTGCTTATTTTATTATGACTTTGGACGATGTTTTTTATCAATCCATCGCTTTTATTCGTGGTTGAAACACTCATTCCCAATAGTAGTTCTTCTGCTTGTTCCTCCACCATCAGGCTATCGTATTTTATGGTCGCCATAAGCTGGTCTTTATCCACTTTATTACCCAAAATATTAACTAAATTCTTGATGCTCTTTCCTATATTATCAATAAATTCGGTCTCTGTCCATAGGTTTTCCGTGCGTTCCAGCCAAGGTTGTTTTGGTGTTTTTACAAGCCAGATGACTTTGGTTTTTTCATCAGAAAGCCTCTTGAATTTCACATCTATCTGATACGGATTTTCCTCATCGGCCTCAAAAAGCTGATACCTCAGAGACTGATACGGATTTTCATAACGAATGAACATATCGCCATTTTTTTTCGTTTTTTTATCCTGAAAACTCATCGCTGCCCCTTGCCCCTCGTAAGGTTCGTAGTAGGCTACGGAATAATTTTTATCTTTACTGAAATATTCATTCCACCTTGTAAAGTTCTGAAAATTAGAAAATTGCGGATATACTTTTTCTATCGGATATGGTATTTCTTTCTCAATACTAAAAGATTTACTTTCATCTACAAAGTACATAGACCCCGCATAAAGCCCCACTGATAGAGCCAATATAATAATGATAAATTTTATCCAACGCATTCGGCAAAATTAAAAATAAAAATGCTATTTCCCTATTTTTAATTTATTTTTTGGTATAAAATATAGTGTCTGTGGCACATTGAAAGGTCTTTTTTTGAAGCGTTCCGCAGAAATGTAGATCCCTGTTTCATCAACAGAGATGCCTTCTACTTGCCCCAAAGCCGTTGCCATTCCTAAAAAATATTTTTCAGGTTTTTGAGAAAAAAATAATCCTTTTTCATTTTTATTAAAAACACTAAGGTAAATCTCCATTTTTTTTGTATATCCAATGATATAAAGCAGATTATCAAAATAAGCAGCTTCTGTGGCGAGATAGCCTAAATTATAATCTTCTAATTTTTCCGCTGGAATTGTTTCTTTTTCTGCATTAATAGGAATTTTATAATGCGTAGTTTTATATGAAACCCATTCTTTTGTAAAAAGATGCAAAGCATTATCCATATAAACTAACGATTCTGCATCAAAATCATTATTATTCGGGCTTTTTATCAATTGCTTTTGCTCTGGATAGTTATATTTTATTTTTTCTACTTTTATTCTCTGGTTATCAAGCACTTCCGAAATCGGGATTTTATAAATTGCTAAATCAGACCTCGTCCCCCAGTTGTTACCTATATCCCCAATATAGAAAAATTCGCCATCATTGGTAAGTGCCTCCCAATCAAAATTACTAATATTTTCTACGAAAAAAGTATTGAGCAAAGCCCCATTTTTAGGCGAAATTTCGTATATCTCTGCTGGGTTTCCACTATCATTTATCGTGAATAACCTACCACTAAACAACGAAAGTGCGGAGGTTTCCATTACTTTATGGTCTAGTTCGGCTACTTTATATTTTCGGATTTTCAGCCAATCTATTTGGGACTTTTGAGCATTGGCATTAATTCCCAATAGAACCGCCGCGGAAATAAAAATTTTTCTAAACATAAGGCAAAAATACAAATTTCCACAAAAAAAACTTTGCCAAAGATTTTACTCCTTGACAAAGCCACAATCACTAAATATTAAAATTGTTTTTATTTTTTTATAAATTTCTCTACTGACGATGTATTTTCAGTATTGATTCTGATGATATAATTTCCTTTTGGCAAGTTGGTTACATTTACTTTTTCACCTTTACCATTGGTTATTTTTTTACCTGTGAAATCATAAATCTCATACTGACTAACCGCTGATTTTGCTTTGATATTCAGTACATCTACCGCAGGATTTGGATAAACACTTATCTCCGAAGAAGCCGTTTTTGCATCATTCACAGATAGTGGTTTT
>JAUNHO010000228.1 GCA_030523905.1 Bergeyella zoohelcum | reverse complement strand
TTCACAATGATTAAAATCATATTTTTGAAATTAATTTATATTTTATCATAAAATACTGATAATCATATTATTAAAATTACTAATAACTGAAAATATATTACTCATAGCATTGTAAATAATTATGAATTGAAAAATAATCAATAAAAATAAATGAAAAGTGTTAATTTGTTAAAAAATATAGGATAATTAGAATTTTGTTCAAAAATAAGTCTTGCAAGTATAAAAAACATTATTTAATATTGTGCCAGAACAATTAAACATTATTTAGAATTATGAAAATTTCTACATTGAACAATCTGAGAAATCACAAAAGAATGTTGCCAATTGCAGCAGCTTTTATGATGAGTCCTGTTCTATTATTTGCACAAACCAAAGAGCAACTAATAGAAATGAGAAAGGAAACCAATCTAAAAGATTTGCACACCTTGAAAAAAGGGTTGCTAAAATCTACAATGACTACCCAGCAGCTGAAAACACAGGCAAAAACCTTGGGGATTCCGTTCTCTGGGGTGTCTGATACAGGTCAAGCATTTCAACTAAAAGGCTTTGATAATGATGGGAAGCCTGTATATTATGTAACCTACAATACAGATGCGGCTATTGGAACTTCAACTAATAAAATCAATTCAACAGGAGGAATTTTCAGCCTAGATGGCGAGAATATGATTGCCTACGAATGGGACGGAGGTAAAGTACTCACCACTCACCAAGAATTTGAAAATAGAGTAAAACAAATGGATAACCCATCTGCCAATAGTGCTCACGCAACCCATGTGGCAGGTACTATTGTAGGAGCTGGAATCAACGAGAGAGCAAAAGGTATGGCACCAAAAGCTATGCTAAATGCCTACGACTGGAATGATGATGAAAGCGAAATGATAGAAGCCGCAAAAAATGGAGCATTGGTTTCTAATCACTCCTATGGGTATTCTGGTGGTTTCGCTATGGCTAATTTTTCTGGAATAAGAGGTTGGCACTGGCTAGGAGATGACGAAGATACGGAATTTAGAAACTATGGAAAATATACCAAAAATGACCAAAACTGGGATTTGATAACAGCAAATGCTCCCTATTATCTACCTGTAAAGGCAGCGGGTAACCCTCGTGGAGGTGGGCCAGAGGCAGGAGGCGTACATTATGTAAGAGTAAAAGATGATACTACCTCAAGTGGTTTTAGATGGGTAAGATCTACAAAAGTTCGTCAGAAAAATGGTGGAGAACTAGGTTTTGATTGCATTGTACAAGGTGCATTAGGTAAAAATATCCTCACCGTAGGTGCGGCTAATAAAATCCTTGGAGGTTATAAAACTGCGTCTGATGTAAAAATGGCTTCTTTCAGTGCGTATGGCCCAGTAGATGACGGAAGAATAAAACCAGATATTTCAGGCGTGGGAGTTGATTTATTTTCAACAAATTCTACTGGAACGAAGAATTATACCAGTATGAGCGGTACCTCTATGGCATCGCCAAATGTAACTGGCTCTCTACTCCTACTACAAGAGCATTATAAAAATGAAAACGCTGGTAAATTTATGCTAGCAGCTACGCTAAAAGCATTAGCCATAGGAACTGCACAGCAGGCAGGAGATACCGTAGGACCAGATTATTCTAGCGGCTGGGGGCTACTAAATGCTTTCAAAGCGGCTTCGGCTATTTCTACCAATGGTATTTATTCATTAATTCAAGAAAATAAATTAAACAATAAAGAAACTCAAACTATAAAAGTAACTGCTTCTGGAAACGAGCCATTAGTGGTTACAATCGCTTGGACAGACCCTGCACCTTCTACAAGCCAGTTGCCTTCCTATGACCTAAATGACAGAAAAGCGGTGCTTGTGAATGATTTGGATATAAAAGTATCTGATGGTTCTAGCACATTTCTTCCTTGGAAACTAGACCCTGCAAACCCTCAAAACCCTGCTACACAAGGAGATAACATAGTAGATAATGTGGAGCAAGTCTATATCCCAAATCCTATTGCAGGTAAAGAATATACCATAGAAATAAGCCATAAAGGCAATCTTAAACAAAATAAACTTACAGATAATGAAGTAGATCTAGTAGATGCAGATTCTCAAAATTACTCTGTAGTGGTAACTGGTATCAATCAAGGTGTAGATACCGATTTAGAAATTAGTGATTTGAATATTGCTGAACAACCGATTAATTTTAGTACTTCTACGCCTGTAAATTTCAAGATTACTAATAAAGGGCAGAAAGAAGTTAATGCTGCGAAAGTCATATTCAAGCTCATTAATACCGATGAAAATAAGGTAGAGCAAACCTCTGAAATTAATCTACCTTCCATAGCTCCTAATGCTTCCTATGATGGAAATATAAAAGTAGATCTTTCCAAAGCGTTTGTGAACTATAAAATTCAGGTAGAAAGCGTATTAGATACGGATAAAGTAAAAATCAATAATAAATCCGAAATCTCTGCCTATGGTAT
>JAUNHO010000227.1 GCA_030523905.1 Bergeyella zoohelcum | reverse complement strand
TTTTTTTTATTTTTTGATGACCATTTTTTCGTCTATCCAGCGTTCTTTGGTATTAATGTCTAATAGATAAAGAATATCCATCCGCTTGGTAAGGAGCAGATTTTTGGTAATTGGCACGGCAACTGGCTTTCCTTCCAATTTATCAAAACGGAAAGAGAGTACATTTTTATTGGTTCGCATCACATCACCCGTGAAGACATTCGCCGTAGTTTCATTGGTGGTTTTATCATCAAAACCTCCGCAAAGGTGGCGTTATTCGCATTAATAGAAAGGTACAAACGCTCGGTTCTATCCTCAAAATCTTTAATTAAGATAAAGCGTTTGCCATCTACGCTCACATTTTTCAGTTCTTTGTGCATTTCCTTTCTCTCTTCCAAAAGGCTCAGCCTTGCGTCTATCAATGCGTATTGTGCATTGGCGTTAATAGAAATGTAAAGGAATGCTATTGCTAGAATTAATTTCTTCATTTTATGTTTTTTTATGTAAAAGACAATCCCGAAAGAATAGCATTCAGGATTGTCTTGTTGATGTTTTATCCAAATCGCTCAAAAGCGGCTCTTTCCAATAACTCTCTATCGTCTGGGTGAGCAATAGAAATCAAGGCTTTGGCTCTATCCTTCAAGCCTTTTCCGTAGAGATTTACCGCTCCGTATTCGGTTACTACCCAGTGGATATGCCCTCTGGTGGTAACGACTCCTGCCCCATTTTTAAGGGTTGGAACAAGCCTAGAAACCCCTTTTTTGGTTCTAGATGTAACGGCAATGATAGGTTTTCCGCCCTCGCTGAGTGCCGCCCCACGCATAAAGTCCATCTGCCCACCGATACCGCTATACTGGTAAGTTCCTATGGAATCGGCACAGATTTGCCCAGTCAAATCTATCTCTATCGCAGAATTGATGGCCGTCATTTTTTTATTTTTCATAATGTGGATAGGGTAATTCACATTTTCCACATCAAGGAAGTAAAGAGATGGGTTATCATCTACGAAATCATAAAGTTTCTTGGTACCGAAGCAGAAACTCGTAACGCTTCTATTATTATGATGCCCTTTGAATTTATTGGTTACCACATCATTCGCAATCAAATCAATCACGCCATCGCTGAGCATCTCGGTATGTATCCCCAAATCCTTGTGATTATTAAGGCATTTCAACACCGCATCAGGGATAGTACCGATTCCCATTTGTAGGGTGGAACGATCGTCTATCAGCTCGGCTACATTTTTCCCAATTTGTCTTTCTATATCGCCTACATTCGCCGCATAATCGATGGTCAGAAGCTCCTGCTCGTGCCATACCATTTTATCAATTTTGGAATAATGGAGCATCCCATTTCCGTGGGTTCTCGGCATTTTAGGATTTACTACGGCAATCACGGTTTTTGCTGTATCTACCGCCACACGCGTAACATCTACGGAAGTCCCCAGCGTACAATAGCCGTGGGCATCTGGCGGAGAAACCGTAATAATAGCCACATCGAGAGCCTTCACGCCACTCTTGAAAAGCAACGGGATTTCACTCAAAAACACAGGGATAAAATCACCATTTTCGCCATTCACCGCGTTACGAACAGGCGAAGAAGTGAAAAACGCACTCATAAAGAAACTATCCTTATACTCTGGCTTGGCAATCTCCACATCGCCTTGTAGCGTGATGGAAACTATTTCCACATTTCGTAGCCTATCGGCCTGTCTTGCCATTTCGGATAGAAGAATATTAGGCGTACAAGCACTACCGTGGGCGAAAATTCTATCGCCACTTTTTATCAAAGAAACTGCCTCCTCGGCACTTACATAATTATACATCGTCTTTTGAAATAAGAATTAATTAGTTGAGTCCCAAAGGTACATATTTTAATCTTTTTGAGCAAAAAAGAACCGAAATATTTTTTACAACCTCTGGTTTTTATCATCAATCGGCGGTTAATCCGTTTATTTACAATGAAATAACCGAACGGAAATCCTTCCAAAAATCAGGGTAAGATTTTTCTACCACCTCTGGATTTTCAATTTCCAAATCCTTGATAAGAGCAAACGGAGCGAAACTCATCGCCATTCGGTGGTCGTTGTAAGTTTTGATGACGATATGTTCATCAGGCTCGTGGAATGCAATACTTTTGATGCTATCCTGTGTGATTTCCGTTTTGCAACCTATTTTTTGGAGTTCGTTTTGTAGAGCCACTAGGCGATCGGTTTCCTTGACTTTCAAAGTAGATAACCCACTGATTTCAAACGGAATACCAAAAGCCGTAGCCGTTACACAAAGCGTCTGGGCAATGTCTGGGCAGTCGTTCATATTCAAGGAAATCCGTTTAGGATATACAAAATCATTAATATTTTCTAGTTTTATTTGATGACTTTCTAAAAAAGTAGTTTTAACACCGAATAAATCTTGATAAATTTGGGTTAAAATACTATCGCCTTGCAGAGAATTTTCCTTAAAATGTTCTAAAACGATG
>JAUNHO010000226.1 GCA_030523905.1 Bergeyella zoohelcum | reverse complement strand
TTTCATACAAAGCCGTTTCGGTTCTATACAAATGGTTAAGGTCTTTCACGAAAGTTTGCAAACCTCTATGCACGGGATATTGCAGCAAATGCCAGTCTAAACTTGAATTAAAATCCCACTCGTGTGTTTGCCCAAATTCATTCCCCATAAAAAGCAGTTTCGCCGTAGGGTACGTATACATATAAGTATATAACGCCCTTAGGTTGGCAAATTTCTGCCACTCATCACCTGGCATTTTGTATATCATACTGGCTTTGCCGTGTACTACTTCATCGTGAGAAAGGGGCATCATATAGTTTTCGTTATACATATACATAGAGGTAAATGTAATTTTATTATGATGATATTTCCTATTAATAGGGTCTTCCTTGAAGTATTTTAGGGTATCGTGCATCCAGCCCATCATCCATTTCATACCGAAGCCCACACCACCATCGTGAACGGGTTTTGTAAGCATAGGAAAGTCCGAACTCTCCTCGGCAATCGTCATCGTATCAGGGTAATAGCCATAGACTGCGGTATTAAATTCTTGTAAAAAATCTTTGGCTTCCAGATTGACATTTCCACCGAAAATATTTGGCTCCCAGTCGCCTTCATCTCTGGCATAATCCAGATGAAGCATAGAGGTAACGGCATCTACACGAAGCCCATCGGCGTGGTATCTATCCAGCCAAAACAAGGCATTAGAAATAAGGAAAGACTTTACTTCATTTCTTCCATAATTAAATAAATGCGAGTTCCATTGTGGGTGAAAGCCCTTGCGTTTGTCCTCGTGTTCGTAGAGAAATGTGCCATCAAAATAATGCAAACCATTGGCATCGCCAGGGAAATGAGACGGCACCCAATCCAAAATAACGCCTATATCATTTTTGTGCAGTTCATTGATGAGAAACATCAAATCCTGTGGCGAACCAAACCTTGAATTTGCCGCATAAAATCCTGTAATTTGATAGCCCCAGCTTGGGTCATACGGATATTCCATAATGGGCATCAGTTCTATATGCGTAAAACCCATTTCCTTTATATAAGGTACCAATCGCTCGGCGACTTCTCTATAATTAAAAAACCGCTGTGGGTCATCGGTTCCACGCATCCAAGAGCCTAGATGAAGTTCATATACGGACAGCGGAGCGTTCAAGTTGTTCTTCTCGTGGCGGTGTTTCATCCATTTATCATCCGTCCATTCAAACCAAGTGGTAGAGACCAAAGATGCCGCCTGAACGCCCTGTTCCCAGCTGAGTGCATACGGGTCGCTCTTCTCCAAAAGCTCGTCTTTGTAGGTTCTCACCGCGTATTTATAGGCTGTACCCCAAGACAAATCACTGATGAAACCTTCCCAAATCCCAGAGTCGTCCCAACGAGGATAGAGTTTGTGTCTTTCGGAATGCCAACCATTGAACTCCCCTACTACCGAAACCGCCTTCGCATTCGGCGCCCAAACCGCAAAATACACCCCTTGCTTCCCCTCTACCTCTACGGAATGAGAGCCAAATTTTTCGTATAGACGAAAGTGTTTTCCCTGCTTAAAAAGATAAATATCCAGATCTGTAAATAACGAAAAAGGGCGTATAGCGTACATCATATCAGTCTTTATTTTTATGGCTCTAAGTTACAAAATATTCCTTAATGTACAATCTTTTTTATAGAAAAAAACCAGCCTGATTTTTTTATTCAGACTGGTTTCCATTAAATCTTTTACCCTATCTCCACGCCGTTTTCTACTTTGTCATCTGGCGTTACAAAGGATAGTTTGCCATCTTGTTTGGTGGTGAGTAGGAGCATTCCTTGGCTTTCTATACCGCGGATTTTTCTTGGGGCAAGGTTTAGGAGTATCATCACTTGTTTGCCAATGCACTCCTCTGGGGTAAAGCTCTCGGCAATTCCCGATACCACGGTGCGAACATCTACGCCTGTATCTACCTTGAATTTCAGGAGTTTATCCGCTTTTTCCACTTTTTCAGCCTCTAAAATAGTGGCAGTCCTTAAATCTATTTTTGCAAAATCGTCAAAGGTTATTTCATCTTTCATCGCCTTAGCATTTGGGTTGGTTTTCTTATTATTGATTTTCGTATCTTCTAATTTTTGTATCTGAGCCTCAATGGTTTCGTCCTCTATTTTGGAGAAGAGAAGCGGCATTTCATTAATGCTATGCCCCACAGGGAGTAGGAAATTTTCAAAGACTTCGTTCCATTTTTTATCTTCTAGGTTGAGACCTTTTTTCATCTTTTCCGCGGTGAAGGGTAGGAAAGGCTCGGAGAAATAGGCGAGTGCAGCGGCAACTTGCAAGGCACAGAACATCTGCGTTTTCACGCGTTCAGGGTTGTCTTTTATCACTTTCCAAGGCTCTTCATCGGCTAGGTACTTATTTCCCAGTCGTGCCAAATTCATCAGTTCAGCAAGGGCATCGCGGAACTTAAACTCCTCTAAATTTTTCCCAATTCGCTCTGGAAACTGCTTTAATTC
>JAUNHO010000225.1 GCA_030523905.1 Bergeyella zoohelcum | reverse complement strand
ATTAGCAATAAAATTAAAATATTTTGAAACATAACTCTGTAATAGTCTATATTTTTCATTAAAATCCTAAAAGTAGTTCCTTTTCCTATTTCGGTATGGGCTACTTTTATATCACCTTTATGGTATTCTTTTATCACTCGTTTTGCTAGGGAAAGACCTAAACCCCAGCCTCTTTTTTTAGTAGAAAACCCAGGGTTGAAGATTTTCCTTGCTTGGCGATTGGTCATACCGCTTCCTGTATCCTTAAAATCTATAACGATATTTTTATTCTTCTCGTATAGAGAAATTTTCAGTTGCCCCTCTCCTTTCATCGCATCTACGGCATTTTTTACCAAATTTTCCATCACCCACCCTATCAAAATTCTATTGTGAGGGACTAAAATTTCATTTTGAGGCGTTTGTAATGAAAAATCTACCCTTCGTGAAATTCTATTTTTAAGATATTCATAATTTTGATGCAAAGTTTCATTCAAATTCAAATCATTTAGCTCTGAAACCGAACCAATTTTTGAAAATCTTTCCGAAATAGTTTTCAATCTTTCAATATCTTTTTCTATTTCCTCTACCCCTTCGCTGTTTTCGTTTTCCATTCTTAGGATTTCTATCCAGCCAATCATAGAAGAAAGCGGAGTCCCGATCTGGTGTGCCGTCTCCTTTGCCAAACCTGCCCAGAGGAAGCCTTCATCGGTCTTTTTTATCGTTCGTAAAAACCAAAAAGAAAATGCAATATATCCCAAAACCAGCACCCCTAAAATAAGCGGTGAATATCTTAAATTATTGAGCAAAGCAGAGTTGGTATAATACACATACTGGTTTTCATTCGGTAGTTTCAGCTCAAAAGGTGTGTAGGTTTCCTTCATTTCCTGCAACATTTCCTTTAATTTTTCAGGATTTGATGAAATCTCATCAGGAATGTTCTTCATAAAATCTTTTCCCAAAGGTTCGCCTTTTTCATTAGTAATAATAACAGGAATACTGGTATTACTTTTAGAAATCTGCAATATCAAATCTAGCGTTTTAGGGTCTTCTATGAAGGTCTCTTGCTGGTATTTCATTGCCGTAGCAAAAAGCTCTATCCTACCAATTTCCTCCTTACGCAAATGCTGAAAAAAGAAAAAAGTAGAGACAATAATCCCACCAATGACAAGGGTGAAAATCATATAGACCACCCAATTATTAATCCGTGATAATAGCCTTTTACTGAACATTTTTTACTTCAAAATATCTAAAATCCTAAACAACGGCGTACTCAAATCCGATGATTGATAATTATTAATAATGATAGAATAAACATATTTTTTACCAGTTTTAGAGGTGTGATACCCTGCAAAAGACTTGGTGTATTTCATCGTTCCGCTCTTCATTTTCATACCATTGAGCGTAGGAAAACTTTCATAAAAAACAGGAAACCAATTTTGATTTTTAGCCCATAGCAACGCCTGAACTTCCGCCTTTGCCGAGACATAATTCTTAGGCGAAAGCCCACTTCCATCAGCAAAATTAATCATATATTCATTGATGCCCTTGGATTTCCAAAACGCTTTCATTTGTTCCATTCCCGTGGCAAAACTACTATTATTTTTCTTTTCTTTCGCCATAGTTTTCACCAAAGTCTCTCCATAAAGATTCACACTTTTTCGCATAAACCAATAGATAATTTTATCCAAAGTAGGCGATTTATATTCAAAAAACTGATTTTTAGCAGAAAATTTTATCAATTCCTCATTATTGATTTTCATCAGTGAAGTCGTGGTGATTTTACCATTTAGTTTGATATTATTCTCCGCCAACCAAGATTTTATTTCGTATCCTAAAACAAGTGGCGGATTGGGCATTGCTCCTGAAACCTTGATATTTTTCATTGGCAAAGTGCCATTAATAAGTGCCACATCAGAATGCGGTACGGTATAAACCACACTTTTATCAGACTGCCCTGCTACAGCCGTTTCATTCACCCATTTCAGATTCGGAAGCATAGGGTTTATTTCCTTTATTTTGGCATTTTCTAGATGAATATCAAACTGATTTTCACGCCAATTGACACCCCAAACTCCTGCTCCATAATAGTTTCCTACATCGCCCCACTCCCAGCCGTTGGGGATTATTTGAAAATCAAAATAAGAATCATCTATGACCAAATCTCCGTTAATCTCCTTAATATTCTTATTTTTAATCGCAGAAATAAATTGATTTTTGAAATTTTCAGGCTTAAAATTTTCATACCTCCAGCTGCCCAAACTCGGGTCTCCATTAGATGTTACAAATAAATTCCCATTCAAAGTTTCTGAAAAAATCTCCCCTGAATACGCCGTCGTAGTCGTCCATTGATAGTCTTTTCCCAAAGTTTCCAATGCCATTGCCGCCGTGAAAATCTTCTGAGTAGAGGCGGTTGTCAATCCTTTATGTCCATCATAATCATAGACCAAATTGCCCTTTTCATCGGTTACATAAAAAGATAAATGGGCTGAATTTCCAA
>JAUNHO010000224.1:1919-2480 GCA_030523905.1 Bergeyella zoohelcum | reverse complement strand
ATTCTATTATTTTTCGCTACAAGTTTATGATATTTTTTTGATATTTCAATACAAAAAGTGAAAAAAAATTAAAACCAAAGTAAAACAAGCCAAAAACTTATTTTCACCCCATTAAAAATAAAAATCAATAAAAATATTGTTTTATCGGAAGTTTTTTTTATTTTTGTCAATCTTTAATTCATTTAGAAAATTTAATAAAAAATATTATGAATCTTCACGAGTATCAGTCTAAAGAAATTTTAGCAAAGTACGGAGTAGCTATCCAAAGAGGTTTCGTAGCTAATAATGTAGATGAAGCTGTGGAAGCAGCGGGAAAATTGAAAGAACTAACTGGCAATGACGGCTGGGTAGTGAAAGCACAGGTACACGCTGGTGGGCGTGGTAAAGGTGGTGGTGTAAAGTTTTCTCCAAATCTAGATAAACTGAAAGAAAACGCACAAAACATCATCGGTATGCGTTTGGTAACGCCACAGACTTCGGCAGAAGGTAAGCTTGTTAATTCTGTTTTGGTGGCAGAAGATGTGTATTACCCAGGTGAGTCTGAATCTAAGGAATTTTATG
>JAUNHO010000224.1:257-1909 GCA_030523905.1 Bergeyella zoohelcum | reverse complement strand
GTTTCTATCCTTCTAGACAGAGCCCAAGGAAAAAACACCGTGGTTTATTCTACCGAAGGTGGTATGGATATAGAGCAAGTGGCAGAAGAAACACCGCACTTGATTCATAAAGAAACAATAGACCCTGCTGTAGGTATCCAAGGTTTCCAAGCGAGAAAAATAGCTTTCAATCTTGGTCTTGAAGGGAATGCTTTCAAAGAGTTTGTAAAATTCATTACCAGTCTTTACAATGCTTATGTAGGTATTGATGCTTCTCTTTTTGAAATCAACCCAGTTTTGAAAACATCTGATAATAAAATCATTGCGGTAGATGCAAAAGTAACATTAGATGATAACTCCCTATTCCGTCATAAAGATTTGGCTGAACTGAGAGACAAGAGAGAGGAAGACCCAATGGATGTAGAAGCAGGTGAGGCAGGTCTTAACTTCGTAAAACTTGATGGTGATGTGGCTTGTATGGTAAATGGTGCAGGTCTTGCGATGGCAACTATGGACATCATTAAACTCTCTGGCGGTAACCCTGCTAACTTCCTTGATGTAGGTGGTACAGCCGATGCTGCGAGAGTAAAAACAGCGTTTGATATTATCCTAAAAGACCCGAATGTAAAGGCTATTTTGATTAATATCTTCGGTGGTATCGTTCGTTGCGATAGAGTGGCACAAGGTGTGGTAGATGCTTACAAAGCGGTGGGTGAGTTCCCAGTTCCACTTATCGTAAGACTACAAGGAACGAATGCAGAGGAAGCTAAAAAACTAATCGACGAGGCTGGATTGCCAATCCACTCTGCGATTACCTTGGAAGAGGCTGCTAACAAAGTAAAAGAAGTTTTAGGATAAAAATCCTTTAATTATAAAAACAAAAAAAGGCTATTCATTACGAGTAGCCTTTTTATGGATTAATATTCAAATTTTCTAATTGCCTCCAAAGTCTTATCTATTTCTTGTTCTTTGATGGACTCCGAAATGAACCAAGTCTCGTAGCCACTAGGTGGAAGATAGATTCCTTCTGATAAAAGATGATGAAAAAATGAATTGAACAAAGCGTGATTGGCTTTCATTGCTTCATCAAAATTAGAAACTCTATTCGTATGGAAAAACACCGACATCATTGAGCCTTTTCGGTTGATTTTATGTTCTATCCCTTTGGAATTGAGTACTTTACCAATTTCAAAATCAAGAACTTCTGTCGTTTTATTGATTTTATTATAAAAATCTTTATCTTTTTTTATCAGCTCCAAAGTTGTAAGCCCTGCACGCATCGCCAAAGGATTTCCGCTAAGCGTACCCGCTTGATATACAGCACCTTTTGGAGCTAGGCAATCCATTATTTCATTTCTTCCTGCAAACGCTCCCACAGGCATTCCCCCACCAATAACCTTACCAAAAGTAACCAAATCGGCTTTCACACCAAAGACTTCTTGAGCCCCACCAAATGCTAAACGAAAGCCTGTCATCACCTCATCAAAAATCAAAAGGCTACCATTTTCATCACAGATTTGTCTTAAATTTTGTAAGAAATTATTTTCAGGCAATACACAGCCCATATTTCCAGCCACAGGCTCTATGATTACCGCGGCAATTTCGCCTTCATTATGCTTAAAAATTTCCTTAACTTGCTCAAAATCATTATATCTTGCCAAAAGAGTATCCTT
>JAUNHO010000224.1:0-216 GCA_030523905.1 Bergeyella zoohelcum | reverse complement strand
AAATGAATCTGAATGCCCGTGATAACAGCCCTCAAATTTAATAATTTTATCTCTTTTGGTATAGCCTCTCGCCAGACGAATAGCACTCATACACGCCTCTGTTCCAGAAGAAACCATACGGATTTGGTCTATATTAGGAACATTTTCTACGATAAGTTTTGCAATATCGGTCTCCAATTCAGTGGGAGTTCCGAAAGAAAAACCTTTTTCGGCTTG
>JAUNHO010000223.1 GCA_030523905.1 Bergeyella zoohelcum | reverse complement strand
CTCCGTGGCTTGGGTAAAACAATATGTAAAAGCAGAAAAAGCCAATACCACATCTACTGGAACATACAGAATTACTTTCTAAATAAATAAAGAATTTAATAACCATAATATTTATGCTTTTAAGGATAAGTTGTATTTTATCAATCGTATTAACCATTTTGGGTTGCTCTTTCTCTCAACCCAAAGAAAAACAAAACAATATGAATAGCACAGAAAACATTAAAGGAAAAGAAATCTATTTTGCTGGTGGTTGCTTCTGGGGAACCGAACATTTTTTCAAGCAGGTAAGAGGCGTTTTGACCACCGAGGTAGGCTATGCCAATGGCAATATAGAAAACCCAACCTACGAGGAAGTTTGTACCAAAGAAACAGGCTTCGCCGAGGCGGTAAAAGTCATCTATGACCCTAGCCAAGTTTCGCTGGATTTGCTATTAGATTTGTATTTCAAAACCATAGACCCCACAAGCCTCAATAAACAAGGCGGCGATATAGGTACGCAATACCGAACGGGAATTTACTACACCGATGAAGCCGATAAAACCGCTATCAGCAAGGCTTTAACCGAACTTTCAAAGCAGTATAATGAACCTTTAGTGGTGGAAAATGAACCAATGCGAAACTTCTACAAAGCCGAGAATTATCATCAAGATTATTTGGATAAAAACCCTGCTGGATATTGCCATATTAGTCCTAGTTTATTCAAACTAGCAAGGGAAGCCAACCCTATCAAAAATAAAACTTATACCAAAGCAAAAGATAAGGATTTGAAGGAAAAGCTAACTGCCATTCAGTACGAAGTTACGCAAAACAACGCCACAGAACGCCCATTTGATAATGAATATTGGGACGAATTTCGCGAGGGAATTTATGTGGATATTACCACAGGAGAGCCATTATTTATCTCCACCGATAAGTTTGAATCTGGCTGTGGTTGGCCTAGTTTTTCTAAACCGATTAGTAAGGATTTAATCCACGAAAAACTAGATAAATCCCACGGAATGACGCGTGTAGAAGTGCGTAGCAAAACAGGTGATAGCCACTTGGGGCATCTCTTCACAGATGGACCTACAGAAAAAGGCGGTCTGAGGTATTGCATCAACTCGGCATCGCTTCGTTTCATTCCTAAAGAAAAATTGTCTGCCGAGGGCTACGAAGCATATTTGCATTTATTAGAAAATTAATAAACCCTAAAACCGACAAACAACGCCTCTATCCAAGAGGCTTTTTTGTTGCCGAGATTTCATTTGTATAATTATTCTTATCTTTGACCAAACTAAAAGAACAATTTTCTAGATGTTAGAGCTTATTTTTTCTGCCGTAGGGCTTGGTTTTATGCTCAGTTTGGTGTTCATTGGTCCTATTTTTTTTCTACTTATAGAGACCAGTTTTTCCAGAGGGCCACGCCACGCTTTGGCTTTAGATATGGGGGTTATATTTGCAGATATAGTCTGTATTTTGGCGGCATACTACGCCAGTGAAGACATTATACACCTCATAGACCAGCACAAGGGATTTTACAGAATCACGGCTCTTATTATCTTTTTTTACGGGGTTTTTATGTTTTTTTCCAAGACTAAAATGCACCTAAAAGATGAAAATAAAATCATCGCGAATAACTATTTCAAAACCTTTCTGAATGGCTTTTTATTCAATTTACTGAACATCGGTGTGTTGTTATTTTGGCTAGTTACGGTTATTTCCGTTCGGAAAAATTACCCCAATCACGGCGAGTTTATTCTTTATATTTTCATCGTAATTTTCACCTATTTCGCTATTGATTTGCTTAAAATTTATTTGGCAAAAGTTTTCCACTACAAACTCACACAAGAGATTGCTAATAAAATAAGAAAAGCCGTAGGAGTCATATTGGTTATTTTCAGTATTGCCATTTTTATGCAAAGTTTTGATAGATTTAACCAATTTGATAAAAAATTAGAAAATGTAAAAAACAAGAATTAATTTAAGGTTTTATAGTAAATTTTGAAATCAAAACTATGTTTCTTGCCTATGTTATCAGATACTAATGAATGGCATTCATCGTTTGGAGAACAATGGAAAATCTCCGCTTCATTTTCTATTGTATGCGAAAATTTTCACAGGTTGCTCTTCCATATTTTTACCAATAAATTTACATCCTAATATCACTTCTTTTTGTCCCTCTAAAACAATAGGTTCATCTAAATGAAAAACCATACTATTTATATCATCAGTCTGATAAACCAATACCTGTTCTTCGGAGATCAAATTCTTTTTGTTTTCATCTATTGAACTATATAGCAATGGAATTATACTATATATAACTCCTTTTTGCTCTTGTTGAGTATGAAAATTGAACTCTACTGCTATTATTTTAATGGTCTTGTTTTTAGGCAATTTCAATGAAGACAAAAAAGAATGGTTTATTTTAGCAAAAGATGGTATTTTAGTTTTTAAACCTGTCTAAACTTTTATAGATAAATAAAAGTTCCGAGAAAATTAGTATTTT
>JAUNHO010000222.1 GCA_030523905.1 Bergeyella zoohelcum | reverse complement strand
CCGAGTAAATCCAAGGCGGTATCAGTCGTGAGAAGTTTGGTGGTAGAAGCGGGAATAAGTGGCATCATTTCGTTATAAGAATTAACGATTTTCTTTGTTTTTGGGTCATAAATCACGAACCCCCACTGGGCATTTCTCAGCACTGGGTCGGTCATCATTCTACTTATTCCTTCATCTACTATCTCCTTGGGAGTGAGGGATTTAGCAATAGGTTGCTCTACTATGGTATTTTGGCTTCTCTGCTGGTTATCATACATTTGTTTGTAATAATCTGGCGTAGTCTGCGAAAACAGAACGGAAGATGCAACCAACGAAAAAAGCGATATATAATTTTTAATACATTTCATCTCTGAAAAAAATTGTAATTTGTAAAAGAAATTTTCGGATAAAAAAACCGAAATAATTAAACGCCCAAAAGTATAGATTATTGCTAAAACTCCGCAGAAATAAGATTATAAAAAAATAAAAACTTTGTTAATATTTGTTAAAACCGCCTTATAAATTCCGTTTATTTTGTTGTTTCATCATTATATTTCTAATATTCTCATCAAGACAAAAATCATATTATTAATTTTTTATGAACAAAAAATATTGCAATAGAATAAATAATTTTTATTTTTGTATCTATGAATTATAAAAAACTCATTGTACGAGGTATATCTTACAGCCAAACGCAATCTGGGGCGTATGCTCTGTTGCTGGAACACGAGGCTTCATCAATCAAAATTCCCATTGTAATAGGTAATTTTGAGGCTCAGTCCATCACTTTAGGATTAGAGAAAGACCTAAAAGCCCCTCGCCCACTCACCCACGATTTATTTGCGAAATTTATCCTAATGGCTCACTACAAAATCATCTCTGTGGTGATTCATAAAATCACAGATGGGGTGTTTTTTTCTAATATCAATCTGCTCAATACCATTACTAATGAAGAAATGACGCTAGATGCTCGTACTTCTGATGCCGTAGCAATGGCTATACGCTTCAATTCGCCTATATACGCTACCGACCAAGTGATGAACGAAGCAGGGATACTCCTTGAAATAGAAGACCCTGAAACCAATGAACCTGAGTATGAAAACCTGTCTCCTGATGATGAAAATCCGCTGATGCACCTGCCTATTTCCGATCTGAATATACTATTAGAAGAGGCTGTGAGCAAGGAAGATTTTGATACCGCTTTGGAACTTCAAGAAGAAATAAAAAGAAGAAACAACAATAAAGATTAGAAAGTTATGAATATAAAATTAAAACTCACGATAATGAATTTCCTTGAATTTGGAGTATGGGGTGCGTATCTCACTTCAATGGGGAACTACCTTGGCTCTATTGGTCTTGGCACTAAAATTGGGCTGTTCTATGCAATGCAGGGCATCGTCTCTATTTTTATGCCCGCAATAATGGGTATAATTGCCGACCGATGGATTCCCGTCCAGAGGTTACTGGGTATCAATCATTTACTGGCTGCTACCTTTATTATTGCCGCTGGTTATTATGGATATTCCGTAGGTGATGCGGTAGATTTCAATATTATATTTACGCTCTATACACTCAGTGTGGCGTTTTTTATGCCTACAATTGCCCTTTCTAATTCCACGGCTTATAAAGTACTGAAACAGAATAATTTGGATACCATAAAAGCATTTCCTCCTATCCGAACGCTCGGTACTGTGGGCTTCATTGTAGCGATGCTATTCGTTAATTTCTTCGGAGAGAAAAATGGTTCGTTTGGTTTTAATTTTTCTAGCGACCCTGATTTTGTGAGTTTTCAGTCCAACTATTATCAGTTCTTTGTATCTGGGATTATTGGGATTATTTTGTTTCTATTCAGTTTTAATTTACCCAACTGCCCTATCAACCAGCATCAAGAGAAACAAAGCCTTTCCGATGCCTTTGGCTTGAAAGCATTTTCGTTATTCAAGAACCGAAAAATGGCGATTTTCTTTATTTTCTCTATGCTTTTGGGTGTGTCTTTACAGATTACTAATGGCTATGCCAACCCTTTCATTTCTACCTTCAAGGAAATTCCAGAATATGCCGATGCTTGGGGAGCGAATAATGCCAATGCTCTCATTTCCCTATCACAAACCTCCGAAACGCTTTGTATTTTGCTTATTCCTTTCTTTTTAAGAAAATTCGGAATTAAAATCGTGATGCTAATGGCGATGTTTGCATGGGTTTTGAGATTTGGTTTCTTTGCCGTAGGCGACCCAGGTTCTGGCGTATGGATGTTCATTCTTTCTATGATTGTATATGGTATCGCTTTTGATTTCTTCAATGTTTCTGGCTCTCTTTTCGTAGATCAAGAGACCAATGAAGATATAAAATCCTCCGCACAAGGAGTCTTTATGATGATGACCAATGGCTTTGGGGCTACGCTTGGTATGTTCGCTGCACAGGCGGTAGTGAATTACTTTGTTTATAGCCAAACAGATTTGAAAATGCAACTAGAAGGCTGGCACACATCTTGGTACATTTTTGCAGGATATTC
>JAUNHO010000221.1 GCA_030523905.1 Bergeyella zoohelcum | reverse complement strand
TCATCATTATTGAGCGTAGATTTGGTAAGTTTTTTATCAAAAATATTAATGGAAACATTTCCGTTAAAATCGGTATTCACACTGCCATCTTCTTTTAATACAGAGCCTTCTATCTTCACGAAATCCAACGCACGGATTTTCCCTGCCACAGGCGTTTGTACATTATCAATCGTAAGGAGAGGTTTCGGTCGGCTCAGTTTCATTGCAGGGTCGCCTAGGTAATTTACCCTTAAATGGTCAGAATGTGTGCCTTTCTCTTTTTTAGCATTGAGAAAAGCATCTCCCATTGTCGCAAAATCATTATTTTGGAGGGCAAAAATATTTTTGGTAAAAATATCCGTCATATCCTTTCCGTAGGTTACCCCGATTTCTCGGCTAGAAGTAATCATCGTAGCGGCACCTCCGTTTTTTTGTTTTATGACTTGTTCCCCAGCGGATTGCACCAAAGGCTCGTCCCAAAGAGTAAATTCGCAAGTGATGGTAGAAACCAACGGAAAACGGCTGAAAATACTAGAATAGTTGTTGAATTTCTGTATTTCATCTAGGGTTAAAATCCTTTCTTGAGCCCAGCCATTGATACCGCCGTGCCCGAAGTAGAATAAATAAAGGCTATTGCCCACCGCATTGGCAATACTCTGGTTAATCTGCGGAAATCTCTGCCCACCTGCGGTAGTTTCGGCTTGGTAGGCATCCATATAGAGTTTTCGGGTGTGGTATTCTTTTCGTTCGGTACCAGTTTCAAAATTTTCAGCAATAGCGTTATTCATTATGGTATGAAAAGGCGTACCACCCTCGTTATTATCATCGGCTACGAAATCCAAATTCATACGCCACGCTCCAAACGGAGAAGACTGATTGGGCAGGGCGTTATAATAGGCTAGTGTCTTATCAATTAGTAGTTTAGCCTCGGTGAGATTAGACGCTGGAAGCCTCCCAATAGGAAGTGTAGGGAGATTGGAAACGATGCTAGATGTGGTTTGTGGGTTGGTCATTACGAAATAATCATCGGTAACGAAGGAGGTAGAGTAGTTGCCACTTTCTTCGCTTTGGTAGCTCGGTACTATATTATCATTTCCTGTGGTTTTGTCCTTATAATCGTAGCTGGTATCGCCTAAAATCAAGACATATCTAAGCCCACCGCGATTGTTTTTGAGATGAGAAATAAAATCTCTGATGGCGGTAATGTCTTTTTTGCCACTGCTAAACTCGTTGTAAATCTGCTCCGTGCTTACAATAGCGGTACGGAAGCCGTTTTTTGTTTCGTGGTAGCTAGTAAGCCTTGCCGCTTCGGACATCATATCTTGACGAGTGATAACGAGATAATCAATGTTTTGTAGTGAAGAAATATCCTGATTGTCTATTCTCCCAACGAAAGTAGGCGTATAAGCCGCCGAATGATTGAAAGCCACAAACTCATTATTAAATTGAGCTGAGTTGGCTTCATAGCCGAAATTGAAAGTAGTATTATCGGCAGATTTATTGGTCATTCTATAAACATTCGTAATGTCTGAAACTTCCCAAATCTGCTCTACCGAACTGGCATTTGCCATTGAAAATCCGTAGGTTTCATTATCATTTTCAGTAATTTCATACGAGCGGAAATTCATCTGAGAACCATTAAACACCAAATCCTGCGGATACATTATCTCTACATAATCAAGATGGAAAGTCCCAGCAGGATTAGCGGAGATATTAGGCGAAAAATTAAAACTGACTTCATTCCCTGTAAGATTAGATAATGAGCCTGTGAAATAATTGGATTTTCGGTAGCCATCACTTAAAATAGTAGTTCCTTTTGCTTGTCCGTTGATGCTCAAAGACAGGCTGTTTTTATCAACTTTGTATCCTACGAAAGAGGTTCTGTAATTCACTATATCATCAGAACGGAGAGGGGTTTTGGTGGTAAATTTTACGGCAATATCATTCGTAAAAGCATCTCCCACCCAGACTCTTCCGAGTTTTATTAGGTTGTTTTTTTCCTCGTTGATGAACTGATAATCATCATACCTTGTAAATAAATCTCCCTCTGGTAGGGCTGTGTTTTTACTGGTAATTCGTTTGCCTTCGCCTAGGTCAAAATTAATGAAATAGTATGAGGCATCTTCATAAATATTAATGGTATGTCTGCTTCTATCCGTTCGGTTATCTTTACGAGTATTTCCATTGGTATTACCATAAAGATTAAAGCCATTAGCTCCTTGTGCGTAGAAAAGAGCATAGTCGCTATCATTCCAAACGCCATCTTCTTCGCCCACTACTTGTATGGCATTTTCTTGTAGAGTAGGGTAGCGGAAGTCTCGGTTGTCCTCTGGTAAAACCAAACCACCATTACCATAAATTCTGAAATTTTTAGGGTTGATATTCGCTACATTAATGCCATTATCTTGCAAGAATTTTTTAGTGATTTTGAAAACCCCAGATTGGTCTATTTTTATCTTATAGAATGTGCCACTTTTTAGCGGATTTTCGGTGTTTATTGTATTATTAGTAGAAAAAGTTTTATTTTTTTG
>JAUNHO010000220.1 GCA_030523905.1 Bergeyella zoohelcum | reverse complement strand
AGAAAATATGGAGCTTTATGACATAGAAACCGCTACGGAACCTTATTTGGAAGGCGTTTGGCTAGCAGGGGAAGTATCCGAAAGTTCATCACCAGAGGTTATGACAACGGCAGTCTATGATAAGACCAAGGATATGATGAAATATGAGGACAAATTATTCACGCTTTTCGGTGGGGAGCATTCTGTTTCTATTGGTTCTATCCGTGCTTTTGGGGAGAAATATCCAGACCTTACGGTGCTTCAGCTAGATGCTCATACAGACCTTCGCCCAGAGTTTCACGGCTCTACTTCCAACCACGCTTGTGCAGTTTTTGAGGCAAGACAAAAGCTCAATTTGGTACAAGTAGGCATACGCTCTTGCGATGTGGAAGAGATGCAATATGTACCAGAAGGGCAGTGTTTTTGGGCTCACGAGATAGCGAAAAACCCTAATTGGATAGATGATGTGCTAGATAAAGTATCTGGTAATGTGTATATTACGATAGATTTAGATGCTTTTGACCCAGCCATTGCACCCTCTACGGGAACTCCAGAGCCAGGTGGTTTGCAGTGGTATCCTACGCTAGAACTTTTGAAACGAGTTTTTGAAAAATGTAATGTAGTAGCCTTTGATATAGTGGAACTTATGGATTCTCCAATGGCGAAACCTACGGCTTTCCTTGCGGCGAAGTTATATTATAAAATGTTAGCATATTATCATACTTCTAAGTCGTAGAATTGTACTTTTAATTAACATAAAATCAAGTCGTTAGTTTTTTACTAATGGCTTTTTTGATATAAAAATGAAATAAAATTTTCATAGTTAAAAAATAATTTATATATTTGCAAACCAAAACAAGGTACTTTGGCCGAGTGGCTAGGCAGTGGTCTGCAACACCATCTACAGCGGTTCGAATCCGCTAGGTACCTCTTATTACTTTAACATAATCTTTTTACCCGTTTCTAAAAGTTTTTAGAAGCGGTTTTTTTGTTTTAGAAAAAACATTATTTTTGCACCACTAAAATTAAAATAATTTATGTATATGATGTCTGTTTTAGAATTTCCAAATTTTGCAGACCCACAAATTTGGATTTCGCTTCTTACTCTTACTTTCTTAGAGATTGTATTGGGAGTAGATAACATTATTTTTATCTCCATCATTTCTGATAAATTACCGAAAGAGAAACAACGATTTGCTCGTAATCTTGGGCTTACTTTTGCGATGATTTTTAGGGTGATTTTATTACTGATGATTAACTGGATTATTGGTCTGAAGGAACCCGTTCTCTCACTAGGTTTTATTGAGGATACTCATACTGGTGGGGCATTGCAACTCAGCTGGAAAGACCTTATTTTACTGGTAGGAGGTATATTTTTAATAGGTAAAAGTACCTACGAAATTCATAGTAAAATGCAGGCGACTGACCATCATAAGCCTTCTAGTTCGGGAGGTTCAGGGCTAATGACAATGGTGGTATTGCAGATTATTTTGGTAGATATGGTATTTTCCCTAGATTCTATTCTTACGGCTGTGGGATTGGTAGATAATGTCCTTCTGATGATTATTGCCGTTATCGTTTCCATCGGTATAATGATGGCTTTTGCAGGACCTATTTCAAGGGTGATTAATAGACAGCCGAGTTTGCAGATGTTGGCTTTATCATTCTTGGTAGTGATAGGCGTGATGCTCGTAGCGGAGGCTATTCATCAGCATGTGAGTAAAAATATTATTTATTCTTGCTTGGCATTCAGTTTAGCAGTGGAATTATTGAATATTAAATTCCGTGCGAATAAGGAAAAAGCTTTGAAACTCAACCCAGATATTAATGATAATTTGGAACTGAAAAAAGACGAATAAATCAACAAAAACTGCTTCATAATCTGAGGCAGTTTTTTTATTAACCTACGATTTTATCAGGGTTTTGTTTTAGGAAACTTGCCCAGCCAGTGTAGCTCTTTTCTTTTCCAGCATTTCCTCCATTGAAATGATGACAAACTGCCACTGCCAAACCATCGGAGGCATCAAGGTATTTGGTAGGAAATTCTTTTAGTTTTAGGAGCTGTTTTAGCATTTCGGCTACTTGCTCTTTACTCGCATTTCCATTCCCTGTGATAGCCATTTTTACCTTTTTAGGCGAGTACTCGGTGATGGGAATATCGCGGTAGAGACTCGCTGCCATTGCCACGCCTTGGGCTCTCCCTAGTTTGAGCATACTTTGCACATTTTTCCCATAGAAAGGGGCTTCCAAGGCAACTTCATCAGGGTGATATTCATCAATTAGGGCTAGGGTTTTCTCAAAAATATATTTTAATTTTGTTTCGTGATTAGGATATTTTTTCAGGATAAGTTCGTGTATGGAAACTAGTTCCATTTTGCTTTTTTTGATGGAGATAATTCCAAATCCCATTACGGTTGTACCAGGGTCTATGCCGAGTATTATTTTTTCTGTTTCCACTCTGCAAAGGTAGTTTTTTAATTGGAAAAATCATATCTTTACCCCTTAAAATAGAAAATTATGAAAAAATCCATTT
>JAUNHO010000219.1 GCA_030523905.1 Bergeyella zoohelcum | reverse complement strand
AAAAAAATCGTTTCGGTAAAAACCATAAAAGAAGGCGGTGTAGCAGTGGCTTTGGCTAAAATGTGTTTCGGAAATGGTCTAGGTGCAGAGGTTTTTGTAGATGAAAATTTATTATTAACTAAAAATATAGGTTCGTTTATCATTGAAACTACGGAAGAAATTTCAAATTCATTATTTGAAAAAATAGGTCAAGTTACTGATAATGAGGAATTAACAATCAATAAGCAATCTTTTGCACTCAATCTATTGAAAAAAGCCTATACAAGCACTTTTGAAAACCTTTTCCCTACCCAAGAGGCTGAAAAAATTGTGGTAAATATAGATGAAAAACTCAATTCTATTAATCCGAGAAATATCATCATAAAGAAGCACAATATCGCTAAACCGCGTGTATTTACGCCTGTTTTCCCAGGAACAAACTGCGAATACGAAACCCTAAATGCTTTCCGCAAAGAAGGTGCAGAGGTGGCGATGAAACCGCTTATCAATATCAATAACGAAAAACTTAGCCAAAGCATAGAAGCGTGGGCAAAGGAGATTGACAATAGCCAAATTCTAGCGTTTTCAGGAGGTTTTTCGGCAGGTGATGAGCCAGATGGTTCGGCTAAATTCATCGTAAATGTACTGAAAAACGAGGTGATGAAAGATGCCGTGCATCGTCTTTTGGAGAGAGATGGGCTTATCATAGGTATTTGTAATGGTTTTCAGGCACTTGTGAAGTCTGGACTTCTGCCTTATGGAGAAATCCGCGATTTGGACGAAAATTCGCCTACTTTGGCACACAACGCCATCGGTAGACATATCTCGCAAATGGTTGATATAAAGGTAATTAACGATGAAAGTCCGTGGCTAAAAGGTATGAAAGACCAAGTTTTCACCATTCCTATTTCCCACGGCGAAGGGCGTTTTATGGCAAGTGAAGAAGTCCTTACGCAGCTCTACAAAAACGGACAAATCGCTACTCAATACATTGATTTAGAAGGTAATATTGCTCACGGAATGCCTTTCAATCCTAATAATTCACTCTTTGGAATTGAAGGAATTACCAGCCCTTGCGGTAAGATTTTCGGACGAATGGGACACCCAGAACGCTTTGCCACAGGGCTTCTGAAAAATATCCCAACTGCCAACTATCATAACATTTTCAAAAATGGGGTAGAATACTTTAAGTAAAATTTTCAAAAATAAAAGACCATCGTTATTTTGATGGTCTTTTTTTAGGCTTTTTATTTGGAATTTTCTGCCACTTGCTCTACGCGTTTTGTGGAATCTAACTTGCTAATTGTAAGGCGAATAATACTCTCCTCTTTTGCAAAAAGATGATGCGGAATACCACCTGACAAAGTCAAAATACCTCCCTTTTTTACTTCGTATTCCTGCCCTTCCGCTCCGAAAATAATCTGCCCTTCCAACAACTCCACCACGATGGGATACGGCGTTTGATGCTCCCTCATCTCCTGCCCTTTTCTCATCAAAATCCTAATTTCTTTAGTGAAATCGGTTTCCAAAATGGCTTTTATCGCTGGTTTATTTTCATTAAACTCCAAATCCTGATAAAAAGACGCTGTTTTCATATTGATTTATTTATAAATTATCTGCAAAGTTAGGGTTTTATGCCATTCATTTCACCCCAATTAATTATGTTTTTTATCATTAAACATCTTTTATAAAATCTTCATATTCTAGATAAAGTTGCTCAAATGCAGACATTTTTTCTACAAAAAATTCAAAAATTTCTTGCCAAGTAGCCTTGTTATAAATGGAAACATTTGGCTTTTCCACCCATATTCGGCTGATGATTTTTCCGTTTTCCAAAGGATAAAATTCGTCCTTATAAAACTCGCCTACATAGTCTTCCAAAATTGCTTCCAAAGACCATATTTTCTCATAATAAGCATTACGAAACAGCTCATCTTTCATCTCTATATCTATGGAAACCTCGGCTTTTTTATTATCTACATAAAATTTGAAAGCGAAATCTTTGATTTTCGTATTATATAAAATCCATTTTCGTGGAAACGACTTCCCAAAAGCCGTCCAAAATTCCTTTTTTATCGTTTGTGCTTCTTGTTTTGAAAACATTTAGTAAATTTGAAGTCCCAAAAATAATAATTTTTTACAAAAAATGCTATCTAAAAAATCTCAATATGCCTTCAAAGCTCTCACCTACCTTATAGAAAAAGAGCAGGATAAACCTGTGGCGATTTCAGAAATTTCGGAACAAAAAAAAATCCCACTCAAATTTCTGGAAGTCATACTTTTAGAGCTAAAAAAAGCGGATATTTTAGATAGTAAAAAAGGCAAAGGAGGAGGGTATTTTTTCAAACAAAAACCTAGTGAAATTTCGTTGGCAAAAATCATCAGACTGGTGAATGGCCCCATCGCTATGCTCCCCTGCGTAAGTCTTAATTTTTATAGTAAATGTGAAAACTGCACCGAAGACCACTGCGGACTAAACGATGTGATGGCAGAAGTGCGAGATGCTACTTTGGCAATTTTGGAAAAGAAAACTCTACTGG
>JAUNHO010000218.1 GCA_030523905.1 Bergeyella zoohelcum | reverse complement strand
TTGCCTGGCTAGAAGTTTTGAACCCCCAAGACTGAGCCTTTTGTAATAGTTCCCAATGGGTTTCTGCATCTGGATTTTCCGCAACGAACTGATATAAAACCGCCGATAAATGGCGTTTTCTTACCTCCGCCGAATCTTGCATTTTTAGCGTTCCACTTGCGGTATTTCTTGGGTTCATAAAGGCATCGAGACCTTCTTCTATACGGGAGGCGTTGATTTTATCAAAATTCTCTTTCGTAAGGTAGATTTCCCCTCTCATATAAAATTTTTCAGGGGCGTTTTTTAGGGTCAAAGGAATGTCCGAAATGGTTCTAATATTAGTCGTAACCTCGTCGCCCTGAAAGCTATCGCCTCTGGTAACGGCCTGCGAAAGTTGTCCATTTTCGTAGAGAATAGAGATGGAAGCCCCATCGTATTTCAGTTCTGCCACGAACTCCACAGGCTCCTCAATGGTTTTTATTATTCGGTTTTCCCAGTCTTCTAAATCATTGAAATCGTAGGAATTATCCAGAGAATACATTCTGAACTGATGCTGTATGGTAGGGAAGTTTTTGGTAATTCCGCCACCTACACGCAGAGTAGGAGAGTTGGGGTCTTGGTATTCAGGGTACTGGTTTTCCAGCTCTTGGAGTTGTTTTAGTTTTTCGTCAAACTCAAAATCCGAAATGGTAGGATTATCGAGAATATAATAATTATGATTATGCTGATGGAGTTCTTCCCTCAAAGCCGATATAGTGTGTAAAATACTTTCAGACATTCTTAAATAAAAATTTCCTGCAAAAGTACAGAAAACAGACTAATAAACTATGAAAATATTTTCATAATGAAAAACATAGAATAAAAGTAGAATATAGCCGAATGAAAAAACATTTTTTACTATCTTTGCAATAGATAAAACAAATTATGAATATTCAGCAATTAGAGTATCTTATCGCGGTAGATAAATACAAACATTTTGGAAAGGCAGCACAGGCGTGTTTCATTACGCAACCTACATTGAGTGCGATGATTCAGCGTTTTGAAGACGAACTAGATGTGAAGATTTTTGACCGCACTACTCACCCCATACGCACTACTGATGTGGGTGTACAGATGATAGAACAAGCGAAAAAAGTGATAGATTCTGTGAATGAACTGCGAAATAAAGCAGATTTACTCAACAATGTTTTGGGTGGAAAAATTAATATAGGGATTATTCCTACCGTTTCTGCGTATATTTTACCTACGGAAATTTTTGATTTCGTTCAGAAAAACCAAAAAGTAGAGATGAATATCAAGGAAATGACCACTGAAAATATCATCAAAGGTCTGAAATCTGGCGAACTAGATGCTGGGATTATTTCTACACCTTATGAGGCCGCTTCGGATTTTTATCAGGAGTTTCTTTTTAATGAAGAGCTGATGGCATATTCCAGTGATTCTGAAAGAGATACGGATAGTTTCATCATTCCAGAAGAAATAGATATGGAGGAAGTATGGCTATTAGAAGAGGGCAACTGCCTACGCACCCAGTTTGAAAATATTTGCCACTTGAAGGAAAATGCTTTGAAGCCTAAAAATCTCAATTTTACGGCCTCCAACATCAATACATTAGTACAAATGGTGGATAAATTAGGAGGTATTACGGTGATTCCAGAGTTGGCTTCATTTCAGTTGTCCAATGAACAAAAGACCAAGGTTTTTAGATTCAAAAAGCCTTTTCCATACCGAGAAATAAGTATAATATACTATAAACCAACCTATAAGCAAAAACTGATAGACGAGCTTGTAGTTTTAATACGAAATTCTGTGAAAGAGAAACTGAACTATAATAAATCACCAAATGATTTCGTGAGCATAAAGCCTCAATAGAAAAAATATATTAAATTTTGTTTTGCAGAACAGAAAATAGTCTGTAATTTTGCACACGAAATTTAGAGGAAAAATTTGACTGATTGCAACCTCATTAAAAAATGCTAAAACAGATTGTTCTATTTTAGTTCCTATTTCGTTGTAATCGCTCTTTTTTTCATTTGTTTAACAAGATAAAAAGAAAACGAAAATGCCTTATTTATTTACATCTGAATCTGTTTCAGAGGGACATCCAGACAAAATCGCAGACCAAATTTCAGATGCACTCATAGACCATTTCTTGGCATATGATGCAGATTCCAAAGTGGCTTGTGAGACGCTCGTAACCACAGGACAAGTGGTTTTAGCAGGGGAAGTGAAATCTAAAACCTACCTTGATGTGCAGAAAATCACGCGTGAGGTCATTAACAGAATTGGCTATACCAAGGGCGAATATATGTTCAACGGAGATTCTTGTGGCGTTATTTCTGCCATTCACGAGCAGTCGCCAGACATCAATCAAGGGGTGGATAGAATCTCTGAAAACAACGATTTTGAAACCAAAGCCAATCTTCAAGGGGCAGGCGACCAAGGTATGATGTTCGGATACGCTACCAATGAAACTGATAATTATATGCCTTTGGCATTGGATTTGGATCACGCCATTCTGAAAGAATTATCAGATCTAAGGAAAAAGGGTGCTAT
>JAUNHO010000005.1 GCA_030523905.1 Bergeyella zoohelcum | reverse complement strand
GATATTATACTTCTAAATATTACACGAAAGCATACGCTCATAAGCTGGAGCGTATGCTTTCGTGTGTTTTTGTATATAATCAATATTAATCATAATAAAAATCAACAAATGAGACAAACATTAGTTTTTGTGGGATTATTGGCAATAGGATTTGCTAATGCACAATTTACAGGTGTAGAAAGACACAGTGGTAAGGTATCTGTGAATACCGAGACTCCCGAGGCAACTTTCCAGATAGATGCCTACAAGACAGACGGCACAGCCAAAGAAGGGGTTTTGATACCAAGACTAAACAAAGCCGCAGTGATTGCAATGACCACAGGGGCCAATAATGCAGGTAATGCATTTACAGAATCTACTTTGGTCTATGTAACAGATGAGGTAGCAGATACCGACAGCGGAACTTTTACAGGGACTGGTAAAGGTTTCTATTATTACGATGCTACCGCTGCTAAATGGGCTAAACTAGGTGCAGGGGCTAGTGCAGGGGCTACTACTACCGGAACCATTACCGGCGATGGCATTACCGTGAGTGATGGCACCGATGCCGCCCTAAAAAACATTACACTAGGCATAGCAGACAATGCTGTTACCACAAATAAAATAGCTAATGCTACTATTCTAGCCGAAGACCTTAACCAAATGGGGGCTACTGCACCACAGATGCTAACTTGGACAGGGACTAAATGGGAGCCAGCCTACCTACAAGGTGCTGGTAGGTATGCACCACTTTCATCAGCTACTCCTACTTGTGATGCTTCTACCGTAGGGGCTACTTGGATTTTACCTGATGGAATAGCTACTTGTAGAGCCAATGGATTGAGATATACAGGGAAAATGACTTTTATCTCTGCTTATGATAAGGATACCGTACCTGATACACCAGCTAGTGTGTCGCCTATAAATAAAAGTACGGTTTCTTGGCTTGAATCTGCTACCCGTTTTTCTGCAGATTTTGGAGTAGTAGCCAATAATATTTATGCTTTGGGAGTAAATTCTAGAAACCGAGAGAGCGATAGTAATAGCGATGAAACCATAGGAACATATGATGGTCTTGCAGATTATTCTACTGGAGAAAATATAAATATACAATCTGGTATGAATGGTTCTAGATTAATTAGTAATATGGGGATAGGTGAGGCTATTTACCGTGTAAGAAATATTGTGTTGCAGCATAGTGGTTACAGTATTCCAGATATGGATTATATCGTAATGATAAATACAAAATGGGCTATCCGTATTAGATAAGTTTTTTATAGAAACCTGTTGTGCATTTAGAACAATGAAAACTTTTTGTTTATCCTTGCGTTATTTTTTCAACGCAAAGCAAAACAAAGAAAATTTGAATAAAATATCTGCTAAAAATCATATTTTAGATTCATAATAAATAAAAATAGATTCTGTAAATTTGCCCAGTAATAAAATTTATTTAGAAATGAAATCAATATTTAATTTGTTGGCAGTGTGCTTATTTGCATTGGTTCAGGCACATACGGTTTGGCTAGAAACAAAATCTACGGCTTCGCAAAACCAAAAACACGAGGTAAAGGTATTCTTCGGTGAGTTGGATAGCCCTACACCTACGGCAAAATGGTTTTCAGACATCAAAGACATTAAAATCAAGGTAGTGTCTCCGTCTGGCAAGGAGTTTATTTTGGATAAAACCCAGCAAGAGAAGTATTATTCAGGGATTTTCAACACCGATGAAAAGGGAGTTTATACCATTAGCGTTAATCATTTGGTGAAAGATACCCACAGAAAAATGAAGATTACTTATCAGTCTGTAGCATTTGTGAATGTGGGTAGCAAAGGGGCTTCTTCCGAAAAAATATTCGGTGCAGAGCCTGTACAAATAGGTATGAATACGCTTGTTCCACAGGTAAAAGAAACGAAAGCGTTGAAGCTGTACAAACAAGGTAAGGCAGTGGCAAAGGAAAAATCTGTAATAAAAGCAGATAATGGCTGGGAAATGACTTTGAGAACCAACGAAAATGGAGACGCTACTTTCAACCCGCTTTGGAAAGGGAAGTATTTGGTAGAATATCCTTTTTCTGAAAAGGTAAATGGTACGCACAACGGGCAAGAATATGATACTGATTACAAAATGATTACTTATTTAGTTGATGTTCAGTAAGTTATTGTTTTTTTATAATAAAAGTCTCCTCAGCCAAGAGGGGGCTTTTTTATTAGTATTATTTGTCCTTCTGAACGAAATCTAATGAAGCGAAGAGTCTATCTTTGGGCTTTTTTTTCTACCTTTGCCTAAAATATTTTAATATGAATATAGCAACCATAAGTGCAGAAATCAACTCTGAAGATATTCCATTCTTTGAAACTCTTTTGAAGAAATTCAAGGCGAAAAAAGTAATTATTCGTGAGAAAAAAGACCCAACCCAAATGACCAAAGAAGAGTTTTTGGATAAAATCAATAAGGCGAGTGCAGAAAAGGGAAGAGAGGTAACATTTTCGGAACTAAAATCAAAAATTCTGTCTGTATGATACCCCTTGTGCATTTATAAAGGATTTCATATGTTATTGATATTTAATCATATATCATATAATTGTATTTCTAAAATAAACGAAGTGGCTTTGTTTATCATAAATTATCGGGTAATTTGTTCATATTTTCTTTGTTTCTCTTTGCGTTGAAAAAAATAACGCAAGGATAAACAAGTTTTTTATTTAAAATTTTTGAAGCTAAACAAAAACGCTAACGCTTACTTTAAGTAAAACAATGTTCTAAATGCACAACAGGTTGTATGATTTATAGTTTTATTGAAACGGATAGTTTTTTAGCAGATATTTCAAAGCATCAAAAATCAGGAAAGATAAAACTTTTGGAGAAAATCGTTTCGTTTTTAGAAGAAATGAAAACCACGCCTACCAGAGGTATAGGCAAACCTGAACAACTGAAAGGTTTTGGGGAGCGTTCTGTATGGTCAAGGCGAATAGACCAAAAACACAGGCTTACCTACGAAATTTTTGAAGAAGAAAAGCAAATAAAAATCCTTTACTTGCTATGGGCATTATGAGGATAAGTAAATATAAACCTGTTTTCTAATACTAAAAAGCCATATTGTATCAACACTTTTGCCCTCTTTGGGGGAAAGGGGATTGGTATATTTTTTTTTCCTACCTTTGTATCATCATAAAAAGCACAATTTGGACGATTTTTTTGAAAACGAACTCGTAGAAAAGTTCGAAGAAATGATAGAAAACAACGAAGAACTCTACTTTGATACCGATGAAGTGGAGGAAATCATCATTCATTATTTAGAGATGGGCGATATTTCTTTTGCCGAAATCGCCGTGAATTTCGGTCTAAAACTTCACCCTAATTCCACCGAAATAAAAACCAAACAACTGGAAGTTTTCCTTGAACTGGAAGACTATCAAGGAGCAAAACAACTGATAGACGAGCTGGAGCCTACTTGCCAAGAGGAAACGGATTATTTAATTTGCTGTGCTAAATATTATTCCAATCTTGGGAATCCTAAAAAATCTATAAATTATTGCCAAAAAGCATTGAAATACAACGAGGAAGAGAATTTTATTCATAACTTTATTGCAGACGAATATGTCAATCTCGGCGACCCATCTATGGCATTGAGGCATTATAAAAAGGCTCTCCAAACCGATCCAGATGATGATTATGCTCTGGAAAATTGTATGACTTGTTTTTCTAGTCTCAACCGCAGTGCGGAGGCAATAGCCTTTCTGAATGAGTTTTTAGATGATTGCCCTTTCTCCGAAACGGCGTGGTACGAATATGGGCAGTTTTTTTTCAACCGAAAAAACTACCAAGAGGCCATAAAGGGGTTTGATTATCTTTTAGCCATTAATCCCTATGCTGTAGGGGTTTATTCCAATAAAGCAGCCTGCTATGAGGCTATGAATCAGTATGATAAGGCTATAAAAACCTATGAAGAAACCCTAGATTTAGAATACACCAAAGCCTATACTTATTATAGAATTGGGCTGTGCCACAAGGCAATGAAACGGCTACTTCCTGCCTTATCTTCTTTCCAAAAAGCATTGGCAGAAGACCCCCAGTTTTATATGGCGATGATGGAGCAATCTTACCTTTATGAAGAGATGGGGGAGATGCCAGAGGCTCTCTATTTTGCCCGTGAGGCTACCTCTCTCTATGAGGAAAGCATAGATTATCAGAAGCGTTTGGCGTTTCTCTATATTGAGGCTAATCAGTTTGAGGAAAGTCTTCATTGCCTAAAAAAAATAACCGAGCAAGAGCCGAACCGATTCTATAATTGGTATGCTTATACAGAGGTTTTGATGCTTTTGGAAGAATACGAAGAAGCCGTTACGGTGATAAAAAACGCTCTAAAATTACATCACAGAGCAGAATTGTTTTACCAGTTGAGTAATTGTTGGTATCATCTTGGAAATCGGGAGGAAGGAGCAAAAGCACTACAAACTGCGTTGGAACTAGATGAAAGTCTCGTAGCGGATATGCAAAACAAGTACCCTTTTATAAAAGATGAAATGAAAGGTAGATAAATAAAAATTTCCCATTTTAGACAATTAAAATGGGAAATTTATTTTGTTAAAATTAGCCAAGCATTCTTTGTGCTTTTTTTACGCCTTCGGCTAAAAGGTCTATTTCATCAAAGGTATTGTAAATCGCAAAACTAGCCCTCACTGTACCAGCAATATCAAAAAACGCCATTATAGGTTGTGTGCAGTGGTGTCCTGTGCGAACGGCTATGCCCATTTTATCTAAAATCATACCGACATCGGAGGAAATCCCTACGCCTTCCAAATTGAACGAAATTGCTCCTATTCTTGGGGCTTTTTGTCCGTAGATTTTCAGTCCGTCTATGGCGGAAAGTTGTTTTTCGGCGTAGTCAAGTAGTTGTTTTTCGTGGGTTTGAAGTTGTATATGACCTATGTTTTCCATAAAATCTACCGCTGCTCCAAGTGCTATATTCCCGCCTACATTGGGCGTTCCAGCCTCTAGTTTAAAAGGCAGATCTGCATAGGTCGTTTTCTCAAAAGAGCAAGTTGCAATCATCTCGCCACCGCCGTGGAAGGGTTGTAGATTTTGCAGATGTTTTTCCTTTCCGTAGAGAATCCCCGTCCCCATTGGTGCGTACATTTTATGCCCTGAAAAAACAAGAAAATCACAATCCATCTTTTGTACATCAATCTTGAAATGTGGAGCAGATTGAGCCGCGTCTATCATTACCAAAGCATTAGAAAGTTGTCTGGTTTTAGCGATGATTTCATCAATCAGGTTGATGATTCCCAAGGCGTTAGAAACTTGATTAACAGCGACTAATTTGGTTTTTTCATTGAGGTTTTTATCCAAAAAATCCAGTTGGAGTATTCCGTTTTCATCTATCGGAATGACACGAAGTTTTGCCCCTGTTCTTTCACAAAGCATCTGCCACGGTACGATGTTGGAATGATGTTCAAGGTAGGAAATAATGATTTCATCATCTTTTTTTATCTGCTGTGTAAGGGCGTAAGCCAAAAGGTTAATCCCCTCTGTGGTGCCTTTTGTGAAGATGATTTCGTAATCATTTTTTGCATTGATGAACCTCTGGATTTTCTTTCTAGAAAGTTCCATTTCTTCCGTTGCTAGTTGGCTCAGTGTGTGTATTCCTCGGTGAACATTGGCGTTGATTTCCGTATAATATTTCTGCCAAGTTTCTAAAACCGAAATAGGTTTTTGTGATGAAGCAGCATTGTCTAAATAAACCAAAGGTTTGCCATTAACCATCTGATTTAGAATAGGAAACTGCTTGCGTATATCTTCTATATTGAACATTTTTCTATTTTTTGAACCCCAAATTTAAGATTTTTATGGATAAAAACTAATTTGTTTTAGTATAAATCTCTTCTATTCGTTTTACTATTTGTAGATTTTCTTCCAAATTAGTGGTAGGATATTGCGAGTGAGATTGGCAGATTTCGTCTATCATTTGGGAGAGATTTGTAAGGTTGTTGTTTTGTGTAAGTTCCTTAAAATCAAAGTTTTTTATATTGCAAAATTCTATATTATCAAAATACTGCCCAGAGATTTTTATGGTACCATTTTCTGCTAAAATCGTCATAGAACTTTCCAAGTTTTTTTCATAGACGGCGGTAGAAAAATTGACGACTCCCATTCCGTTTCCTTTCATTAATTCAAAAGAGAACGAGCCAGTGTCTTCTATCTCTACTATCGTCTGATTTCGCAGGGTTTTCATCATCGTACTTCTGATGTGTATATCCCCGAAAAGCCAGATAATAAGGTCTATAAAATGAAAAAATTGGGTGTATAGAACGCCGCCATCTTGGGCTTTTTTTCCTTTCCAAGATTGGGGTAGATAGTAGTTTTCGCCTCTGTTCCAAAATAGATTGGACTGGATGAAATAAATCTCGCCAAGCAGAGCATCATCACAGATTTTTTTTAGAAATTTGGAGATTTCGGAATATCGGTTTTGATGGGAAAAGAAAATATTTTTCTTGTGTTTTTCTGCTGTATCTTTCAGGATTTCAGCCTCTTCTGTGGTAAGGCAATAGGGTTTTTCCAAAAGAATATTATACCCATTTTCTAATAATTTTTTAGCTTCTGAAAAATGCTGACAATTCGGTGTGGAGATGATAACTACATCGGTATCAGTGGATTCTGCTAAAAAAAAATCCAGACACGAAAAATATTTCGTATCTGGAATAGAGATAGGCTGTTCATCTATGATTGCAGAAACCATAGCATTAGGATTTTGGGAAATGGCATCAAGGTGCTTTTTTCCCATAAATCCGAGTCCTAAAATTGCAAATTTTGTCATAATTTATGCTTTTTCCAAGCCTTCTTTTTGTTCGTTTAGTTTTAGTATAACTTCTTCATTTTCTTGTAGTTGCTTATTCACGAGCATCTCTGCCAAGAGGTCTTCTATGTATTTCTGCACGGCTCTTTTCAGAGGTCTAGCACCGAAGTCTTTGTCCCAGCCTTTTTCTGCGATGAAATCCTTGGCATCATCGGTCAGCTGTACTTTATAGCCTAGTTTTTCTAGTCTTCCGTAGAGTTTTGAAAGTTCCAAATCAATGATTTTTTTGATGTCTTCTTTCTCCAAAGCATTGAAGATAATCACATCATCTATTCGGTTGAGAAACTCTGGTGCAAAGGCTTTTTTCAGGGCGTTTTCTATGGTGGCTTTTGCACGGCTATCGCTGGTGGATTTTTTAGCCGAAGTACCGAAACCTACGCCATCTCCGAAGTCCTTCAAATCTCTTGTTCCGATGTTGGAGGTGAGGATTATTACCGTGTTTCGGAAGTCTATTTTTCTACCCAAAGAATCGGTTACAAAGCCCTCGTCTAATATCTGCAAAAGGATATTAAACACATCTGGGTGAGCCTTTTCAATCTCATCGAGAAGTACTACGGCATAAGGTTTTCTACGAACGGCTTCGGTGAGCTGCCCACCTTCTTCGTAGCCCACATATCCAGGAGGAGCACCCACCAGACGAGATACGGCGAATTTTTCCATATACTCGCTCATATCTATACGGATAAGAGATTCATCGGAGTCAAATAGCTCACGAGCCATTACTTTTGCCAGTTCGGTCTTACCAACTCCCGTTGTCCCAAGGAAAATAAATGTCCCAATAGGGCGGTTAGGGTCTTTCAGCCCTGCTCGGTTTCTCTGTATGGCTTTCACTACTTTCTGTACGGCTTCTTCCTGCCCTATGACTTTTCCGTTGAGGTTTTCGTTCATATTAGCCAGTTTATCTAGCTCGTCTTTACCTACTTTGGTTACAGGGATACCGCTCATCATAGAGACTACCTCGGCTACATTTTCTTCGGTTACTATTTCTTTTTTCTCCTTCACGGCATTATCCCAGCTTTCTTGTGCAAAGGCTAGCTCACGAGTGAGGCGTTCTTCCTCGTCTTTTAGGTTTCTAGCTTTTAGATAATCTTGTTCTTTTACGGCTTGTTGTTTTTGTTCCTTTATTTCTTCTATTTGTCTTTCAAAATCAATGATTTCCGTAGGGACTTTCATATTTTTGATATAAACCCGAGACCCTGCTTCATCTAGGGCATCGATGGCTTTATCTGGGAGAAAACGATCGGTGATGTACCTTGAAGTCAAATTGACACAGGCGGACAATGCCTCATCGGTATAAGTTACATTGTGATGATTTTCATAAGTTGCCTTGATTTGATGAAGGATTTGCAAAGTTTCCTCCATAGAAGTAGGCTCTACCATTACCTTTTGGAAACGGCGTTCCAATGCTCCATCTTTCTCTATATATTGGCGATATTCGTCTAGGGTAGTTGCCCCAATGCACTGCACTTCGCCCCTTGCCAAAGCAGGTTTGAATATATTAGAAGCATCTAGACTGCCCGTAGAACCACCTGCCCCCACGATGGTATGGATTTCATCGATGAAGAGAATCACATCTCGGTTTTTCTCCAATTCGGTCATTATGGCTTTCATTCGCTCCTCAAATTGTCCTCGGTATTTCGTACCAGCAACTAGACTAGCCAAATCCAAGGTAATTACCCTTTTATTGTATAAAACTCGGGAAACTTTTTTCTGATGAATGCGTAGGGCAAGACCTTCGGCAATGGCAGATTTTCCCACGCCAGGCTCACCGATGAGAAGCGGATTGTTCTTCTTCCTTCTAGAAAGGATTTGCGAGACGCGTTCTATCTCTTTTTCTCTACCAATTACAGGGTCTAGTTTGCCGTCTTTTGCCAAGAGCGTAAGGTCTCTACCGAAGTTGTCCAGTGTAGGTGTTTTGCTTTTTGCAGTACCGATATTTCCCACTGGGCGACGCATTCTAGGTAGGTCTTCTCGCTCGTCTTCTTCCTCGTAGAGATGGGCTTTTGGTAGCTCACCAGAGGCACGGAGAATATTTCTATACTGCTCGGAAATAGAGGGGTAATCCACATCGTAAGTCCCTAAAATATGCGAAGTAGGGTCTTCCGTTTTGTATAGTATTCCCAGTAGGAGATGCACGCTATTCACTTCTGTTTTTCGGTATAGTCGGCATTCTAGTTCGGAGCGTTTTATGGCTTGGTCGGCCATTTTTGTAAATGCTATTTTATCATCGTTACGACCTTCCAATTTGATGGAAGAGACGCTCATTGTTTCTATTCTTCTTTTAATTTGCTGAAAATCAACATCAAACAAGGCAAGGATGTCTTTGGCAGAATTTTCCGTTTTGATGATGCCTAAAAGCATATGTTCGGTATTGATGAACTCACTATTGAGACGCTGTGCTTCTGCTTTAGCTTGTCTGATGACATTATTAAAAGTATCGTTGAAGTTATAATCCATAATTGTTGGTTTGCTTTATGAAATGATGTTTTGTTTTTAAGCAATCAAAATTACAAATATTTTACCAAACAGAAAAAAATGACTTTATGGCAGAAAATTAATTAGAAATGTTTATCTTTGTTATCCGATTTTATAAAAAGTAATATTATGAACTCTGAAATTGCAACTTATATAGGCTATGCGGCATCGGTGTTTTTGGTGCTGAGTTTTATGCTGAAAGACATCAAACAAATTCGTTTTGTGAATCTCGTTGGCTGTATTTGTTTCGTTATTTATGGTGTTTTTGCCTTTCCAGAGCCGTCTTTTCCTATCATCATACCAAATGTAATGATTTGCCTTGTACAGATTTATTACCTTGTTTTTTTCTCATCAAAATCATAGTACCCAGTGAAAATTTTAGTATCGGCTTTTAGTAGTCTTTATACCGACCAAAGAATAGAAAAAGTTTGCCAAACCCTGCATAGCAACGGCTTCCAGATAGAGCTTATCGGCAACGATTGGGGTGGGGCAGGAGAGATGCAGAGACCCTACCCATTCCGTAGAATAAAGCATTCGGCAAAGACGCTGCGTTATGCTTATATAGAGTTCCAGTGGAAGCTTTATAAGGAGCTGATGAAGTCCGCCGATGAGAGTACCATTCTCCTTGCCAATGATTTAGATGCCTTGCTACCCAATGTTTTAGTGGCAAAAAAGAAAAACATTCCGCTGGTGTATGATAGCCACGAAATCTTTACCGAAATGCCAGCAATAAAAGGGCGATGGGTGCAGAAAGTATGGCGGTTTTTGGAGAGAAAACTAATGCCTTCGGTGAAGTATATGATGACCGAAAGCGAGAGCTATGCCGAGTGGTTTGATGAGGTCTATGGTATACATCCTGTGGTGGTGAGGAATATCCCAATGAAAATCACAGAACCGATTAGCATTCCTGAAAATGAACCCAAAATAGTGCTTTATCAAGGGGCAATCAATCAATCCAGAGGGATAGATAAAGCGATAAAAGCAATGCACGATGTGGAAAATGCGGTTTTCAAAATCGCTGGTGGTGGGCCTAAAAAAGAAGAATACGAGGCTTTGGTAAAGCAAGAGCAACTGGAAGACAAGGTGCAATTTGTAGGAAAACTACACCCAACAGAACTCCGAAAACTAACTAAAACCGCCGATGTAGGTCTGAGCATAGAGGAAAACGGAGGCGTGAGCTACCTGTATTCTTTGCCGAATAAAGTAGCAGATTGCATTCAGTCTCGTGTGCCTTTGGTGATGATTAATTTTCCTGAAATGATGAGGGTTTATCATCAGTTCAAAGTGGGTGAAATAGTAGAAAACCACGAGCCTAAAAACTTGGCGAAAAAAATTAATGAAGTTTTAGCCAAAGGAAGACATTACTATCAAGAAGAACTAGAAAAAGCAGCCAATGAACTCTGCTGGGAGAAGGAGCAACCGAAGATATTGGCATTGTTCCAAAAAGCAATTACCGAGAATATGAAATCTTAATTGTATCTTTGCACCCTATGACAATACAAGAAAAACAACAACGCATCATAAAAGATTTTGAATTTCTGGACGATTGGGAACAGAAATACGAGTATATTATAGACCTCGGTAGAGAACTAAAACCGCTCTCCGAAGATAAAAAAACAGATGAAAACCTGATAAAAGGTTGCCAAAGTAAAGTCTGGATAACGGCGGATTATCAAGATGATAAAATTACTTTCTATGCAGATAGTGATGGGATTCTTCCGAAGGGCATCGTAGCTCTTTTGGTGGATATTTATAGCGGATATTCACCGCAGGAGATTATAGATGCAGATTTTGATTTTATTTCAAAAATAGGGCTTCAGGAGTTCCTTTCGCCATCTCGTGCCAATGGTCTGGCTTCAATGACCAAGCAAATAAAATTCTATGCCGTAGCCTATCAACTGAAATCTTGAAACGCATTGTAGCATATCGTTTTTCGGCGTTTGGTGATGTCGCTATGACGGCCGTAGTGTTCCGCGAAATACTGGAACAAAATCCTGATGTGGAAATCATTATGGTTTCTCGCCAAAATTTTGCGTCTCTTTTTGATGGAATCCCAAGGCTGGTTTTCAAAGGAATAAAACTAGATGAATACAAGGTTTTCTTTGGAATGAAACGCCTTACGGAAGAAATTATTAATGAATTTCAACCCAACTATATTGCTGATTTGCACGATGTAATCCGTACCAAACTTCTCAACCGATTTTTCCATTGGAAAGGCTACCAAGTCTTCAAAATCAATAAAGGAAAAGAAGATAAAGAACGCCTTACCGATGTCTGGAATTTGGAGAAAGCCCAACTAAAAACCACACCAGAACGCTACGCCGATGTATTCCGAGAGATAGGCATTAATGTCTCATTATCAAATAAATACAGAATAACCAATTCTGCTAAAAACGGAATAGGTATTGCACCTTTCGCACAGCACAAAGGCAAGATTCTACCTTTGGAAAAATCGTTTGAATTGGCTAAAATTTTAGCAAAAACACATAAAATTTATTTCTTCGGTGGAGGAAAAAATGAAACCGAAATCTTGTCTGAATGGGAGCAAAAAATCCCTAATACGCAGAGCCTTGCGGGAAAACTCACATTGAGAGAAGAGCTGGATAAAATAGCCGAGCTAGAACTGATGATTTCTATGGACTCTGCCAATATGCACCTTGCTAGTTTGGTGGGAACTAGGTGTATTTCCGTTTGGGGAGCTACTCACCATTTTGCAGGTTTTTTAGGCTATGGACAAAGCGAAAAAGATGCCGTGCATATCAAGGATTTGACCTGTCGCCCTTGTTCCGTATTTGGTGATAAGGAGTGTTATCGTGGGGATTATGCTTGTTTGGAAGAGATTGATATTCAGTCTATTGTGGATAAGGTTAATATAGATTGATGATTGTTTCTATCGGATAAATGATGCTTTCTTCCAAATTATTCATTGCATTGATGAGTTTGAAATGAGAAAATTCCGTAAGATTTTTAGTGGAAATATCCGTTTCTGTAATTTCTTGATTAGCAAGTGAATACTGCCTCTGGACACCATTGAGAAGAAAAGTTTTTGGCGTGTGCCATTCTCCGTTTTTTAGGAAAACAAGGTTGGAAAAAGAGGTGTCTGTAATCATTTCATTTTGGGTTATAATGATTTCTTCGGCGTTGCTCAGTTGCTTTGTTTTTTCTAATGATTCTCTGTTTTTATATTTATGAGAATAATGAATGTTAATGTTGTTAATTAATTGAAAATCAGTTATTTTATTTCTTGAATAAAGCTCTATTTCTGAACTGAAATTCCCCAACAAATCATAGGTGATTCGCAATTTGTAAAGCCCTTTATTGGGGTAATCTATTTGTTCTAAAATCCTGAAAATATCCAAATTTTTACCTTTGAAAAAGGACAGCGTTTCGCTCATTCTCTTTTGATGAAAATCTAGCAAGAAAATTTCGCTATTTTCTATTTTGATGCTTTCAATAAATTGGCACATAGATTTTGTTTTTCATTTCTTCATATTCATCGTCTAGTTGGCTCATATGGGTAATGCCACCACCACTTTTGAAATAGAGTTTTTCGCCCTCTTTTTCTATAAACCGAATCATTACGCAGGAGTCTAAATTCTTACCATCAAACCAGCCGCAAATACCAGTGTACCAGCCTCTATCGTAGTTTTCGGCTTCTAAAATTATTTCCAAGGTTTTTGGTTTAGGAGCACCTAAAATTGACCCTGCTGGAACTAATTTCTGCAAAATACTGCCTATTTTATTCTGGAATTTTGGCTTTATTCTACCTAGAATTTCGGAACTCATTGCATACAAATTTTTTTGCTTTGTACGGATAAAATCAATTCGTTGGAAATCTGTTACCTGCACATTATCAGCGATTTGGCTTAAATCATTTCGGAGCAAATCCACCACGGTGTAATGCTCTGCTTTTTCCTTTTTATCGTTTTTTAGTAGCTCGGTTGCATTGTCTATATCGGCATCTATTGTACCTTTCATAGGATATGTAAAAACCTGATTATCAATTATTTTTATAAAAGTTTCAGGTGAGAAACAAACGAAATGATTAGGGTATAAAATTTTGTATTTCGCCTCTGAATATTCAAAGATTTCTTCCAAGCTGAGGTTGGTCTCTATCTCTGTTTTTTTGGTATAGTTGATGAGGTAAGAATTTCCTTTTTGTAGATGTTTCTGGACCATTTCAAATCCCTTTTTGTAGTCTTCTTTTGTAGGCGGAAAACTCGTAAGACCGAAATTTTTAGGTAACTTTTTATTATTCTTATTTACCTGAAAATCAAATTTTATCTGGGACGATTCTAGGTCTTTTTCAGATGAGATTTCTATATTTTCTGCCAAGAAATCAATCATAAAGAAAAACGGAACTTTCTCTTCTGAAAGCCGATCCATTTGTTCAAATTTTTCTAAACTTTGCTTTTTCACGAAGCAAAAATAATTTTTTTAATCTTATTTTTGCACAAAATATTCAATAAATGCAGGAAAATACAACAAAAGAGACGAGTTTATCACAGATTTTGGAAGAAGCTTTTACCTATTGGTGGAAGACTTTGGGGTATCAGGTTTTGTTTAGCATCATTTATTTTGTGATACTTTTTGGGGCGGTTTATTCCCTTGCCGAGCGTTTTGGGTTTCTTGCCAAGTATATAGAATTGTCCGAAAAAATGGGAACAAAAATCGATTTTGTGGAATACCAAAAAGGATTGCAAACTATCATAAATGACCCAAACTATATGACTTTCTTTTGGTTGGTATTATTGGCTGTCGTTTTTGTTCAGCCGCTTAATCTTGGATTAATGAAAATGTATAGAAAAATGGATATGAATGAACCACCCGAAATTCAGGATTTATTTGCTGGATATTCTGGGGTTAATTTCTTCATTTTCATTGGTTTTTATTTATTTTGGTATAGTGTATATTTTTTGGTGGGGGTATATTTTCCACTGATGGTTATTTGGGTTTTAATTACCTTATTTTCAGTACCTTTATTGTTTTTTATGAATAAAAGCATTTTCCAATCCGTAGGGTATAATATCACGGCACTGAAACGCTATCCTTTACAGATTTTGCTCTGCTGTATGCTTGCCGTTGTGGTGAAATATTTCGGTATTTTTACCATTGTGGGAGCGGTTTTTACTTTTCCATTTTGGAATGCCATTATCTATACTTTGTACAAAACGATTTTCCGAGAGGTGAAATAGTAAATGCTATAATAAAAAATAGCCTTTTGATTAAAAACGAATATTATTTTTCGTTAAAAATATATTAGTTTCATTTATAAATTCTAATATTTCCTCTGTACCTTCCTTTTTTTCGGCAGAGGTGGTGTATAGATTAGGGAGTTCTTCCCAATAGTTTAGAAGTTCTGTTTTGTATTTTTCTATATTGGTTTTCAGTGCGTTAGGTTTTAGTTTATCTGCTTTTGTAAAAACTATGGAAAACGGAATTTGCGATTCGCCACACCACTGCATAAATTCTATATCTATCTTTTGCGGGGTATGTCGGCTATCTACCAATACGAAAAGATTAACGAGGTTTTTTCTGTTTAGGATATAGTTGGTAATGAGTTTTTCAAAATCTTTACGAATACTTTTGGACACTTTTGCATAGCCGTAGCCAGGTAAATCGGTGAGAAACCACTCATCATTTACCAAAAAATGATTGATTAGCTGGGTTTTTCCTGGCGTTTGTGAGGTCTTTGCAAGGTCTTTTCGGTTCATCATTGCATTGATAAGGGAGGATTTCCCTACATTAGAACGCCCAATAAACGCATATTCAGGGAGGTTTGGTTCTGGGCATTCTTGCCATTTACCAGAGCTTTTTACAAAATCAACATTTTTTATAATCATAAACAGGGTTTATTCTCTGGTTTTCAGCCAGTTGTAAAGAGTATTGTTAAATTCACTAGGGCGTTCCATCATTGCAGCGTGTCCGCATTGGTCTATCCAAAACAGGTCGGAATCTGGGATAAGTTTATCCATATCCACGGCTACCTCTGGCGGGGTTACATTGTCTTGTTTTCCCCAAATAATACAGGTAGGAACTTTTATTTTATGCAGTTCTTTTGCCATATTGTGTTTGATGGCACTTCTAGCGAGCATTACGGTTTTTATGCCTTTTCCGCGGTCATTCACTATGGAGAAAACCTCATCTACAAGGCTTTCGGTGGCGACATTAGGATCGTAGAAAACCTCTTGAGTTTTCTTTTTGATATAGTCTCTATCTCCTTTTCTTGGAAAGCTATCGCCAAATGAACGCTCGTAAAGTCCCGAACTGCCTGTAAGAACCAAATACTTCACCAATTCTGGACGAGAAAGCGTAAGAATCAAGCCGATATGCCCACCCATAGAATTACCGATGATAATGGCAGGTTCCTTCACTATTTCTTCTAAAAATTTAGCAACAAATTTGGAGATGCTCGTCAAGTTGGTATTGAGTATGGATAGGTCATAAATAGGTAATTCTGGAAAAAAAACTTTATAGCCTCTTTCGGAGAAGAATTTTATCAAATCTGTAAAATTACTCAATCCTCCCATTAATCCTTGTAAAAGAACTATGGGTTTTCCTTCGCCTTCGGCAATAAAATTGAAAGTTTTTTCTTTTTTCTTTAAATTAAAAATCATAAACTAGCGTATAGCAACCACAAAAATACAAAATTTAATGATTAGAAAGGATAAAAATAAGATAAAGTTTTGTGTATAAGTTTTGTAGTGGAATGAAATATGGAGTGATTGATGATTAAGTATTTGTAAATCAAATCATTGATGATAGGTGTAAAAAGTTATAAACAATCGTAGGAAAAGTGGGAATTTTTAGAAAAAAATTATCTAATTTTGTCCCCTAATGATTGTCTTTTATATATTAGGATAAAAGGGCGAAATAATCAATGTGATAAGAGTTGAGATATAAAGATAATCAGATATAAAGTATTAAAAATCAAATAGATATGTATCATAATCCCGTTTTGCTAAAACAGAGTGTAGATGATTTGGTTACCAATACCGATGGCGTGTATGTAGATTGCACATTTGGTGGTGGTGGGCATTCTCGTGAGATTTTGTCAAGGCTTTCAGAAAACGGGAGGTTGTATAGTTTTGACCAAGATTTAGACGCACTAGAAAATCGGCTAGAAGATGCTCGTTTTACGCTTATTAATCAGAATTTCAGGTTTTTAGAAAATTCATTGTTGATGTACGGAGTGAGCGAGGTAGATGGAATTTTGGCAGATTTGGGCGTGTCTTCTCATCAGTTTGATGAGGCAGAAAGAGGGTTTTCCATTCGTTCTAATGCTCCTTTGGATATGAGAATGAATGTGATGCAGAGTCTTGATGCAAAAAAAATAGTGAATGAATATGAAGAAGAGGATTTGGCGGATATTTTTTATCATTATGGAGAACTGAGAGAGGCGAGGAAACTGGCAAGGGAAATAGTACATCATAGAAAAAATAAAACGATAGAGACAACCGATGATTTGAAGCAACTATTCACCTATGTGCCTCAGCATAAGCAGAATAAGTTTTTTGCACAGGTCTTCCAAGCGATACGGATAGAGGTTAATCAGGAATTAGAAGTACTGAAAGAAATGCTTCTTCAAGCCTATAAAATTTTGAAACCAGGAGGGCGATTGGTGGTTATTTCTTATCATTCATTGGAGGATAGATTAGTCAAAAGATTTCTAAAAAACGGAATGTTTGAAGGAGAGCCAGAGCGGGATATTTATGGCAATTATCATAAGGCATTTGAGCTGATAAAAAGCAAAGCCACAGTGCCGAGTGGAGACGAGATAGAAGAAAACTCCCGTGCGAGAAGTGCAAAAATGAGAACAGGAATAAAAAATTAAACCATCACGAAGAAACACAAATGGCAAAAAAGAAAACAGCATATAAGCCAAAAAAATGGGGAATAACAGAGATAATAAGAGGAAATTTCCTTAATTGGGAAGAGGTAAGAGCTTATTATAAGTATTTTTCACTCTGCGGAGGGCTTTTAATGATAATGATATATTGTAGCAATCTTGTAAGTGATAAGCAACTGAAAATTAATGCTTTGAAAGAGCAAGTAGAGGAGTATAAATCACGAAATGCTTTTGAGCAAAGCAGATTAATCAAAGTGAAAATGGAATCAGAACTAGGAAGACAAATGCAGGGCGATTCCCTAATGCCACTAGAAAGCCATCCTCATAAACTTTTACTAAAAATAGATAGTACCAATGCAAAATAATTTAATAGAAGAATATGAAAGACGCCGTGCAAAACTCATAGGAGTGCGAGGTGGTTATTGGTTGATATTAGCGGCAATATTTGTATCATTAGGGGCTATCTATAAAATAGTAAACTTACAAAACACCACCGACACAAGCGGAATGAAAAAGTATGTGGAAAGTGAGTATTATCGTAATAGAGAAGTAGAAGCTGCAAGGGGGAATCTCTACGCTGCAGATGGCTCTATATTGGCAACCACGGTGATGAGGTATGATATTCATCTAGATATTACTGTGCCGAAAAATGAGGTTTATGATAAAAATGTAGATGCTCTTTCAGACTCTTTGGGGAAAATGTTTGACAAGCCCAAATATTATTATAGAAAGATATTAAATGACCTAAGGGAGAAAAAAGATAGGTACTATACCCTAAAAAGAAATCTAGACTATGACCAGTATAACCGACTTCGTAATTTTCCTATTTTTAAGCTAGGAAAAAGTAAAGGAGGAATGATAGTAGAGCGAAGATACAAAAGAGAGTTCGCTACTACTAAAATAGGTAGAGGTACCCTAGGTATGGACGATGAAAGAGGCAAAGCAGGTCTAGAAGGTGCCTTCTCGGACTATCTTTCTGGGACACCAGGTAGTAGGCACGAGAAAAGAGTGGGGTACAACCAGTGGAAGCCTATTGATTTTTGGAATGAAAAAAAACCAATTGATGGGGAAGATGTTTATACCACTCTGGATTTGCGTATTCAAGATATTGTATATTCTGCCCTAGAAAAACAGCTCATTAATTATAATGCCCAAAATGGAACGGTGATAGTAATGGAGGTGGAAACAGGTAAGATAAAAGCAATGGTCAATCTCCAAAAAAATAAAGATGGAGCCTATGAAGATGCCTATAATTATGCTATGAAAGACCGCATAGAGCCTGGCTCTACCTTTAAGGTGGTTTCTCTTCTCGCTGCAATGGACGATGGCTTTATAGATGAAAACACCAAAGTCAATATCGGTGGTGGCGTGTGGAATTATGCTGGGCAAAGGATAACCGATGGACACGGCGGTGGCACCTATGAAATCTCCGATGTCCTTGCGAAATCTAGTAATGTAGGAACAGCAAAACTCATCACGAAATATTACGCATCAAAACCAAATATATTTTTTGATCATCTCAAACGATGGAAATTATTTGATAAAATGGAGATAGAGCTACCCGGGATTACCACGCCAAAATTCGTAACACCAGATGATAAAAGATGGAATAAAGCCACCCTTGCTTCCATTTCCTACGGCTATTCATCAGGGATTAGTATATTGCAACTCACAACTTTCTACAACGCTATTGCTAATGGAGGCAAGATGTTAAAACCTTTATTCATAGAGAAAAGAATGAAAGACGGAGCGGTGCTATACGAAGCCCAACCAGAGGTAATGGTAGATAAAATAGCCTCCGATAAAGCCATAAAAATGATGACAGATGCCCTTACCAAAGCCGTAGAAAAAGGAACGGCAAGGAGTATCTTTACCCCTAATCTTAAAATGGCAGGAAAAACAGGTACGGCCCGTTTTGAGTATTGGAAAAAAGGACCAATGAAATACCGAGCATCTTTCGCTGGATTTTATCCGTCCGATAAGCCGAAATACACTTGTTATGTGATGATAAGTGAGCCAGATAATGCCAAGGGATACTATGGAGGTACCGTAGCGGCACCAGTCTTCAAAGAGATTGCAGGGCGTACTTTCCTAAAAACACCGCAGAATATAGAAAAAGACCTTTTGGTAAATAAAAAAG
>JAUNHO010000217.1 GCA_030523905.1 Bergeyella zoohelcum | reverse complement strand
AAATAGCTATTTGCTATCAGCCATCAGCAAATTATTATGCGTTTTCTGCAAGCATTTTTTCACCTGCTTCTATTGCTTCTTCTATTGTTCCTTTTAGGTTGAAACAAGCCTCTGGTAGGTGGTCTAGCTCACCATCAATAATCATATTAAACCCTTTGATGGTATCTTTTATATCTACCAAAGCCCCAGGAATACCTGTAAATTGCTCTGCTACATGGAAAGGCTGAGAAAGGAATCTCTGAACTTTTCTTGCACGATAAACTACTAATTTATCTTCCTCTGAAAGTTCCTCCATACCAAGAATCGCGATGATGTCTTGAAGAGCTTTGTATCTCTGAAGAATCTCTTTTACTTTCTGAGCACAATCGTAGTGGTCATTACCCAAAATCTCAGGAGTCAAGATTCTTGATGTAGAAGCCAATGGATCTACCGCTGGATAAATACCCAATGAAGCAATCTTTCTATCCAATACGGTGGTAGCATCAAGGTGGGCAAATGTAGTTGCTGGTGCTGGGTCGGTTAAGTCGTCCGCTGGTACATATACCGCCTGAACGGAAGTAATGGAACCATTTTTAGTAGAGGTAATTCTCTCCTGCATCGCACCCATTTCAGATGCCAAAGTTGGCTGATAACCTACCGCAGAAGGCATACGCCCAAGAAGTGCAGACACCTCTGAACCTGCTTGTGTAAAACGGAAGATATTATCTACGAAGAAAAGTACATCTCTACCTTGCCCTGCACCATCTCCGTCACGGAAATACTCTGCAATAGTAAGACCAGAAAGGGCTACTCTAGCTCTTGCACCTGGTGGCTCATTCATCTGTCCGAAAACGAAAGTACATTTAGAGTCTTTCATTTCATCAAGATTTACTTTTGATAAATCCCAGCCACCTTCTTCCATAGAGTGCATAAATCCTTCACCATATTTGATGATACCAGATTCTAGCATCTCTCTCAAAAGGTCATTACCTTCTCTGGTTCTCTCTCCTACCCCTGCGAATACAGAAAGACCACCGTGACCTTTTGCGATATTATTAATCAATTCCTGAATCAATACGGTTTTACCTACACCAGCACCACCGAAAAGACCAATTTTACCACCTTTTGCATAAGGCTCAATAAGGTCAATTACTTTAATACCTGTGTAAAGTACCTCCGCAGATGTAGAAAGTTGGTCAAATTTAGGAGCTTCTCTATGGATTGGCAATCCGCCATCTTTTGAAAGCTCTGGAAGTCCATCAATAGCACCTCCTACCACATTGAACAATCTTCCGTACACGCCTTCGCCCGTAGGCATTGTAATCTGTCTGCCTTGTCCTACTACTTCCTGCCCTCTTTTGAGACCATCGGTAGCGTCCATTGCTATACATCTTACCATATCTTCACCGATGTGCTGCTCTACCTCTAGTACGAGCCTTTCACCGTTGTCTTTTATTACTTCCAGTGCGTCATAGATTTTCGGTAGGTCTTCTACTTCAGAGAAAACCACATCTATAACTGGACCAATAATCTGAGAAATTTTTCCTTTAATTTGGTTCGCCATTGCTAAATTTTTTCTTGCGTGCAAATATAATGATATTTAATTAATTTACAATTGTCTAAAAAAAAGATTTTTATCATATTTGCATTAAATTTTTAGAAATTGGAAGTTTTCACAGATTTTAATGCGTTTCAAAAGCCACAGCCCTTGGCTCTTTCCTTGGGTATGTTTGATGGGGTTCATATCGGTCATCAGAGTATTATTTCAGAGCTAAAAAAACAAGCCACCGAGAAAAAACAAGCCACTGCTATTCTTAGTTTTTGGCCTCATCCGCGTTTGGTTTTTAATCCTAATGAACCTCTAAAACTCCTAAACACAATAGAAGAAAAAACCAATTTACTGGCTCATTTCGGTATAGATTTTCTCTTTCTAAAAGAATTTGATGAAAGTTTTAGAAATCTCACGGGTGAAGAATTTGTGCGTGAAATACTAGTACAAACCCTGAATGTAAAGCACCTAATTGTAGGCTATGACCATACTTTTGGAAAAAACAAAAGCGGAGATTTCTCCCTTTTGGAACGATTAGCCCCAGAGCTTGGGTTTAGTATTCAGAAAATGGAAGCCATCAATCTGCATAACAATAATGTGTCTTCTACCAAAATCCGAGCGGCTCTTTCCGAGGGAAACATTCTGAAAGCCAATGAGTTTCTTGGTTATCATTACTCCGTTGGTGGAAAAGTCATTCACGGCAAAAAAATAGGTAGAACCATAGGCTATCCTACTGCAAATGTGGAGATTAGCCCTATAAAACTTCTCCCCAAAAAAGGTGCTTATATCGTAGAAGTATTGGTAGATAATGAAAAACATAAAGGAATGCTAAGCATAGGAACTAACCCTACGGTGAATGGTACTACGCTTTCCACAGAGGTGCATATCCTTGATTTTCAAAAAGATATATACGGAAAAGAAATCAGTATTTATTTTAGGGATTTTCTACACGAGGAAATAAAATTTGATAATCTCCAACAGCTCATCACACGCCTTGATGAAGACAAAAAACGAACAGAAATCTTCCGTTTTTAGATACAAAAAAGCCAAAGACTACGGGAAATCTTTGGCTTTCT
>JAUNHO010000216.1:1369-2610 GCA_030523905.1 Bergeyella zoohelcum | reverse complement strand
TTTCTAAAAAAAAATTAAAAATAACAATAAGATTCTTAATTTCATAAAAAAATTTTTTTTTTTTTTTTTTTTTTTGCGTTTGACACTTTTTTTATTGTTATTAATGTATTAAAACGATAATTTGATTTGAAATGTTTTATATATATTTGTGGTCATTAAAATGTTAAATTTAGTTAATATGAATGTGAATTTTAAATTAATGAGTGCGGGAGCATTATTCTTTTTAGGAGGAAGTATGTTGTTTGCGCAAAAGAAAGACACAGCTACCAAAACTAAAGACATAGAGGAGGTAGTGGTGGTAGGGTATCAAACAAAAAGTAAGAAAGAATTAACAACTTCGGTTGTAAAAGTAGGAGCTAAAGAAATGAATAATGTTCCTATTACTAGTTTTGATCAGATTTTAGCAGGTAAGGCTGCTGGGGTAGATCTTCAGATTGGATCAGGTCAGCCAGGTGCTTCAGCTAGTGTGGTAATTAGAGGGGCAGGTTCCATTAATGGTGGTACAACGCCATTGTATATTGTGGATGGAGTGCCTGTATCTGCTGGGGCATTTGCTACTATCAACCCTAATGATATAGAGGATGTATCTATATTGAAAGATGCATCAGCTAAAGCAATCTATGGTTCTCAAGCGGGAGCAGGTGTTGTTCTTGTAACAACTAAAATAGGTAGAAAAGGAGCAATGCGTATTGAATACACTGGTAGTACAGGGGTATCAATGAGACCACAGGCTAAATTTGGAATGATGACAACTTCTCAAATTACTGGAATGCAGAGAGATTTAGGTCTTATAAGTGAAGCTACATATAATTCTCGTAATCTCATTAATACAGATTGGGATAAGGTATTCCTTAGAACTGGTTTTACTATATCTAACGACTTGAGTGTTAGTGGTGGTGGGGGTAATACTACCTATAAGATATCTTTAGGTCATTTAGATCAAGAAGGGATTGCTTTGAATTCAGGACTGCAAAGATTTACGGGAAATATTAATTTACGCTCTGGGAATGGGAAGAATTTTAGAGTAGGGTTCAATGGTATATTTGGACTTGCAAAAAGAGATATGATTTTTTCAGAAGCAGGAATTGCTTTAGCGAATCCTTTTGCAGCAGCTTATCTAGCAAAGCCATATGAATCATTATATAAGGCCGATGGATCAATAGCGACTGGTGCAGGTCTATTTGGTGCGAATGCTTATGAATTAGCAACAATGTCAAGTAGAAGACGCCAAGAAGGAAAAG
>JAUNHO010000216.1:0-1359 GCA_030523905.1 Bergeyella zoohelcum | reverse complement strand
GAGTTTTTGGAGGGTTAGATTATAGTAGTTATCTATTTAGAGGTTATCTGAATCCAGATACATATAATGGTAGATCAACCAATCCGGGTAGAAAAGGTTATGTTTCTCGTACATTTAATCAATATTCAAGTCTTAATACAAACTTTTCATTAAAGTATGCTAATAACTTTGATAAGCATAATGTGAAAGCAATGGCTCTTGCTGAATATACTGGTAAAAATTGGGAAGGTTTTGGTTTAACTGCATATGGTGTGAATAATTTACTAGGAGATCATTTAGCAGCTACTCTTGTTAATACTACTCATTTACCATCTATCGGAGGGACAGAAAGAGAAGCTCACATTATATCTTATCTTGCAACAGCAGATTATAACTATGATGGGAAATATTTCTTATCTGCTAATGTGAGAACAGATGGAGGTTCTACATTTTCTAAAAATTACAAGTGGGGAACTTTTGGAGGAGCTTCTATTGGATGGGCAATTAATAGAGAGAAGATACATTTGTGAATGACTTGAAATTAAGAGCTAGCTGGGGGGTATTAGGAAATATAGGAAATTTGCTAGCAGAAGGAGCAAATTTATACAACCAACAAAGTTATATGTCTGTAGGAAACTATAACGATAGTCAGACATATGTACAATCTGTGCCTTTTAACTCTGAATATCGTTGGGAAAAAGAGGAGCAATACAATATAGGTCTTGATTTTGGCTTTTGGAATAATAGATTGTCAGGTACTATAGATGTTTATAATAAAGAAACTAGAGACCTATATATATCTAAGAGTATTTCTAGAACTTCTGGTTTTGATAGTATGACTAATTATAATGGTGGTAAAATGAGAAACAGAGGGGTAGAAGTATCATTGAATTGGAATGTAATAAGAACACCAGATACTCGCTTAAGTTTACATGCTAATTTTGCATACAATCAAAATAAGATTTTAGATTTAGGAGAAGTGTCGGAATATGAATTAGGGACTTCTATTGTTAGGGTAGGGTTACCATTAGGTTCTCATTATGCTGTTAAATGGGGCGGAGTAGATTCTACAAATGGTTCTCCGATTTATTTAGATAGAAATGGAAATAGAATGGCAACATTTGATGGATCGCAATCTCAAGCATCTTTTGGAACTTATTATGCTCCATATATGGGAGGTTTTGGATTAGATTTCAGTCATAAAGGATTTTATATTTCAGGACAATTCCAATGGAAAGCAGATTATTATCGTTTCAATAATATGAGATTCTTTAATGAAGATGCCGCAAAAATAACTTCTTATAATCAATATACAACGGTTTTAGATTATTGGAAACAGGCTGGTGATATTACAGATATTCAATCTCCAAAATATCAACT
>JAUNHO010000215.1 GCA_030523905.1 Bergeyella zoohelcum | reverse complement strand
ATGCAAGAAACAGCAACACAGCACAATAAAAATACAAAGAACAACCCCAAGGTAATGAGGGCGTGGGCGGCCTATGACTGGGCCAATTCGGTTTATTCATTGGTAATTACCTCCACTATTTTCCCGATTTATTACTCTATTATCACGACAAAATTCAATAAAAAGGAATACATAGCCGATCAAAATAGGTGGATAGATGTACCTGTTCGCCACGACATTAGTTTATTCGGGGAAACCTACCACCCAGACGCTATTTATGGCTATTCGCTTACGATTTCGTTCTTCGTAGTGGTTTTGCTTTCGCCGTTTCTCTCCTCGTTGGCGGATACGATTGGGAATAAGAAATCGTTTCTTCAGTTTTTCTGCTATTTGGGGGCTACTTCTTGTATGGGACTGGCGATGTTCACAGGAATGAACAATGTATTTCTGGGGCTGTTGTTCAGTATTACCGCCAGTGTTGGCTTTTGGGGAAGCTTGGTGTTTTATAATTCCTTCCTGCCAGATATTGCCACGAGGGACAAGCAAGATGCACTTTCCGCAAGGGGGTATGTTTATGGTTATATCGGCTCTGTGGTGCTGGTGATTATCTGTTTATTACTAATAATGGTAATGGCGAAAACCGAGAAAGAAAGCATTATTTATACAAGAGTAAGTTTCTTGCTTACAGGGGCTTGGTGGTTTGGTTTTTCGCAATATACCTTCAAACATCTGCCACAATTCGGTGATGTGAAAGACAAATTGCCAAAAGATTTGGTACTATTGAACTATAAAAATATCTTCAAAAAGCACGAAGACCAAGGCGGTTTTTTTGTGGTTCTGAAAGAGAATATTCAGTTTTATATTGACATAGCGAAACAGAGTTTCAAGGAATTGTATAAGGTAGGAAATCAGCTATTTAGGGACGCTAATTTGAAGTTTTTCCTGTCAAGTTTCTTTTTTTATAGCGTGGGAATGCAGACGATATTTCTGATGGCGACTTTATTTGGCAAGAGTGAAATCAATCTAGACCAAGGCAAACTGATTGCGACCCTGCTGGTGATACAGATAGAGGCGATTATTGGGGCGGTTATTTTCTCGCGTTTATCCCGAAAAATAGGCAATAAGAATGTGATTTCCATTACCATCATTCTTTGGATTGTGGCTTGTCTTTCGGCGTATTTCCTCAATAAAGAAAACCCAAATGTGGAGTATCAGTTCTATGGAGTAGCGGCGATTGTAGGTTTGGTGATGGGCGGTTTACAGGCGATGTCTCGTTCCACTTATTCCAAATTATTACCAGAAAATTCTATGGATACCACCACTTTTTTTAGTTTTTATGATGTGCTGGAAAAACTGGCGATTATCCTTGGGACATTCATTTTTGCAACGCTGATAGAGCAGTTTAATAATATGAGATACGCGGCTCTCTCTATGACGATTTTCTTTTTCGTGGGGCTGGTTTTGATTCGTTTCGTGAAATCTATCAATAAAAACTAGATAAAAGAATGAAGATAATTGCTGTAATTCCTGCAAGGTACAATGCGAGTAGATTTCCTGCCAAGCTGATGCAGATGCTGGGTGATAAAACGGTGATTGCAACTACCTATCAGAATGTAGTGGAAACGAGGCTTTTTGATGAAGTGTTTGTGGCGACGGATTCTGATATTATTTTTGATGAAATACAAAATATTGGCGGAAAAGTGGTGATGACAGGTCAGCACGAGACAGGAAGCGACCGCATAGCAGAAGCCGTACAAGATATTGATTGTGATATAGTTATCAATGTACAAGGCGATGAGCCTTTCCTAAAAACAGAGCCACTGAAACAATTGATAGAGGTCTTTCAGCAAGATGAAAATAAAGCTATTTCTTTGGCTTCGCTGAAAATAAAATTGAAAGAAAAAGAGGAGATAGGTAACCCTAATAATGTAAAAGTTATCACTGATTTACAGGGTTTTGCGATGTATTTTAGCCGTTTTGCCATTCCTTTTCATAGAGAAAAAAGTATAGATGCAGACTATTTTAAGCATATTGGCGTTTATGCGTTTAGGAAAGAGGCATTGCTGAAATTTGCCCAGTTGGAAATGTCTCCGCTGGAACAATTGGAAAAAATAGAGTGTATAAGATACCTTGAAAATGGTATGAAAATCAAGATGATAGAAACCGATTTCATAGGTGTGGGGATAGATGTACCAGAGGATTTGGAGAAAGCAAGAAAGATTTTAGAAAATAATCAATTTTAATTAAAAATGAAAAAAATACATATAATTTTTGCGTTTTTGGTGTTTAGTTTGTTTTATTCGCAAACAGGTAAAGAAATTATTGATAAAAATATAGAGCTATCAGGTGGGATTACCAATTGGCGATTGCTCAATTCTGTTATTTTGCAGGGAAAAGTATCGCTCAGTGTGAAAGATGTTTATCCTATAAAGATTTATCAAAGTCGCCCAAATCTCACGAAAACCACCATCACCATTGGGAAACAAGAAACTGCAATAGCAGGATTTGATGGAAAAAAAGGCTATGCGATGAACTACGCTGCCAATAAACTGCAAGAGTATCCTAACTACTCACCTGAAAGTTTTGATAATGACTTTATAGATTTTGAAAATAAAGGTTTTTCTGCTAATTATTTAGGAAAAGAAAA
>JAUNHO010000214.1 GCA_030523905.1 Bergeyella zoohelcum | reverse complement strand
TGACCAAAGTAGATTTCCCGCACCCCGAATGCCCAAAGAACACGGAGGTTTTATCTTTTATTTTTTCTTCTAAAATACTTAGATTTTCCCGCGTATATGATGAGATTTTCATTGTTTCATAGCCTATTTTATTATAAATATGAGCTATTTCATCTATTATTTTTATTTCAGAGAGGTCTAATAAATCCACTTTATTGAATAAAATCAGAGGGGTAATCTTGTATGCCTCACAGCAAACCAAGAATCTATCTAAAAAACCAAGCGAAGTTTCGGGGTGCTTCAAGGTAAAAATAAAACACGCCAAATCTATATTAGACGCAATAATATGGGCTTCTTTGGATAAATTAACGGATTTTCGGATAAGATAGTTCTTTCTTGTTTCAATTTTGGTAATCCACGCTACGCCATCTTGCTCCAACTGAAATTCCACCCAATCTCCCACCGATAAAGGGTTTGTAAGCCTAGTTTTTACCAACTTAAACTTTCCCCTTATCCTCGCTTCATAGATTTGCGAAGTTTCTGTTTCCAAAACTTTATACCAGCTCCCAGTGGATTTTATAATCAGTCCTTTCTTACTCATAGATATAGGTAACTACTTGCTAATCATTATATTATTTTGAACTTCTATGGATTCTTCGTGAATTATTTTGAATATTTTTTCCATAAAATCTTTGGACATTCCCGTTTCATTTGCCTTTTGTATGGCATATTCTGTAATGACTTTCCAACGCTCTGGCTGGAAAATGGCAATATTATTTTCCTTCTTCAGATGACCTATTTTTTCAGAGACTTTCATTCTTTGAGAAAGCAATTCAATGAGCTGAAAATCAATATCTGAAATCAAAGTTCTATGTTTTCCCATTTCATCTTCATAGCCAGAAATATCCTGTTTTCTTATCTCTAAATGGCTAATCATTTTGGCTAAAACCTCTGGTGTAATCTGCTGTGAAGCATCACTCCAAGCCTCATCTGGTGAGCAATGGCTCTCAATTATCGCCCCGTGATAGCCTACATTCATCGCCTCTTGGGTTACCGCCGCCAAGTCAGTTCTATTCCCACAAATATGCGAAGGATCTACCAAAATAGGAATATTCGGAAACTGATTTTTGAAATCCAAAGCAATCTGCCAGTTCGGCGTATTTCTATATTTCGTTTTTTGGTAAGACGAAAAACCTCTATGAATAACTCCCAAATTCCTAATTCCTTGTCCTAGAAGCCTTTCCAAAGCCCCAATCCACAATGCTAAATCTGGATTTACAGGATTTTTCACTAAAATTATCTTATCGGTTCCCTTCAAAGCCTCTGCTATCTCTTGCACCGTGAAAGGATTCACCGTGGAACGAGCCCCAATCCAAAGTATATCCACATCAGCTTCCAATGCCGCTGTGATATGATGAGCGTTTGCCACCTCCGTAGCTGTCTGAAAACCAAACTCTTGCTTTACTTTTTTTAGCCAATTCAGACCTATTACCCCTACTCCCTCAAAACCATTGGGCTTGGTTCGTGGCTTCCAAATTCCTGCACGAAATACAGATACACCAGCCCCCGATTCCTTTATTCTTCTCGCAGTTTCTAGCATTTGGGCTTCGCTTTCCGCACTGCACGGCCCAGCGATTATTAATGGTTTTGGAAAATTATCTATCCAATTATTTTGTAATTCTTTCAAGTTCATAAAATTTCATCTGTTTTATCTATCAAAAATGATGAAAATTAAGAAAAATCAAACTTAAATAAGTTGTCTAATTCCTGTAAAAGCGGATTTTTCTCTACCAATTTATCAAATAATTTTCGTTTGGTAAGCATTTCTTTTTTCATAGCCACATTCATCTTATATTCTAGTTTTATTCTAAAATTATTCACTTTTTGTTTGAAATATTTGAAGAATTTTGCCTGAACTTTATCAAATTCTACTTTTGCAATTTCTGACGGATAAGAAATATGAATAACATCTTTTTCTGGTTTAGACAATTGAAAAGAGCTAATGGCATTGAAAATAACAATATCTTTCAGCTGAATTTGTCTCAAAAATTGTTGCCACTCGGTTTGTAGTTCTTGCTCTGTGAAATCATTATTCGGAAGCCCCTCATCTTCAATCTCATCAAAAAGATTTCCTATAACTTCCTCCTTTTTATTAAACGCTTCACTAATGCTGAATTTGGATGCTTTTCTCTCCGTAGCAACAGGTGTAGCCACTACCTCTACCCTTTTTACCTCCTGATTATTAGCCAATTGCGTAGGTTGACTTTCTTTCTTTTTTTCTTCTTTTTGTGGTGTAGAAACCAGTTGCTCGGAAGCCTGTTTAAGAAGTGGTGCTAGAATTAAGAACTTTTTTTTTTAGTACTCAAAGCCGAAAGCGAAGCCAATTGCATCAAGGCAATTTCCACAGTAAGACGCGGATTTTTAGAGTTTTTATAATTAATATCTGCTTGATTTCATATCTCTATGGCATCTATCAGCACCTGAGGAGACCAATTATTTCCCTGAAGTCCGAATTTTTCTTTTGTTTTCTCTCCTACCTCTATTAAATCTAATGTGGAGGGATTTTGTGCCATCATCAAATCACGGAAATGATTTCCTAGCCCAGCAATGAAAATATGTGGGTCAAAACCTTTCTTCACTATCTCATTGAAAG
>JAUNHO010000213.1:265-2638 GCA_030523905.1 Bergeyella zoohelcum | reverse complement strand
TATTAAGGATTTTTTTCATAAAATGATAATTGAAAACTTATTAAAAACCTACTTTATTTTTACTTCATAGATTTTATTCCATTTCTTACCTGTTACCAGCATATTTTCTCCTTTGAAAGTAATACCATTCAGAACATCGTCCATACCTGTAGTATGTTTTTTAGCAATTTCCGAAAAATCAAATTTACCTACCACTTCTCCATTTTTAGGGTTGATTTTCAGTATGATAGGTTTTTGCCAAACATTAGCATAGATAAATCCGTTGTGATATTCCAGCTCGTTCAGTTGGTCAAATGCTTGTTCATTTCCCGCTACGGAAATATATTTTATCAGTTTTGAAGGCTCTTTTACATCAAGGAAATAAAGATTTTTTGTACCATCAGAAACAATCAGATTTTCACCATTATAGGTTATTCCCCAGCCCTCCCCGATGATATTAGGGTAATCAAACTCACCTACCAGTGATAAATCGGCTTTATTATAGATAAAACCTTTTTTATTTTGCCAAGACAATTGATAAAGTTTATCGCCCACTATGGTAAGCCCTTCGGAAAAAACATCTACTGGCTGTGGTGTAACAAGCTGATTATTAGTAGTTCCGAGCTGATATTTCACGTGATTAGACACGCCACTCCCACCATTACTTTGGTAAATAGTATTACCTTCTAGCTGAAACCCTTGCACGAAATTATTAGTATCGTGTGGGAATTCATTCACAATATCATATTCTATATTTTTTTCAGGATTTTTTGCGAATACATTAATTGTAGCATCTTGTGAAATAATCTCTCCATTTTTCTTTTTAATGATAAAAGTAACGGCATTATCTCCCAACTTAAAAATGCTAGGATCTATACTAAGTTGATCGGTTTCTTTATCCCCAAAACTTATGCTAATACTTTCGGCATTTTCCTTTACAGAAGCAGGAATTTGTATGGCATCTCCGAAGTGATACCCCTTGGCTTCCATCTCTATGTTATAGTCATTCAGTGAGTTAAGTATTTCTTTATCGTTATTACAAGATACTAAAAAAGTAAGGGCAAAAATTGTCGATAAAATTGTTTTTTTCATTAGTAAAAAATTTTTCAAATCTACAAAAAAACATCATTCCACGAGAAATGATGCCTAAATTATTTTATAAACCACTATCTCATTCTTTATTTGAAGTATCATTATTTTATCTCTATTTTTCTATCAATTTCATTATTTCTAATGCTACTTTTAGAGCCTCTGTGCCATCTTCCAAACTCACCTCCACAGGCTGGTTATTCATTATAGAATCGGCGAAAGAGTTCAGTTCGTCCAAAATAGCGTTATTAGGCTGAACATCAGGATATTCAAAGAAAATTTGAGATTTTTCTCCATCTGCATTTTCTATAATCATATCAAATGGTGTAGGATTTTCTGGGGCTTCTTTTATACGGATAACTTCTGCTTTTTTCTCTAAAAAATCTACCGAAATATAGGCATCTTTCTGGAAAAAACGGCTCTTTCTCATTGCCTTCATAGAAATCCTAGAAGTGGTAAGATTTGCCACACAGCCATTCTCAAATTCTATCCTTGCATTGGCTATATCTGGCGTTTTAGAAACCACACAGACTCCACTGGCTTGTATATTACAAACCTTTGATTTTACGATACTTAGAAGAATATCCAAATCGTGAATCATTAAATCTAAAACCACAGAAACATCTGTCCCTCTGGGATTAAATTCTGCCAAACGATGAATCTCTATAAACATCGGATTATTGATAAAATGCTTGGAGGAAATAAATGCAGGATTGTAGCGTTCCACATGCCCCACCTGTGCCTTTATAGCATTTTTTTGGCACAAATCTATGATTTCCTCTGCTTGTTCAAGCGTCTGGGTTACAGGCTTTTCTATAAAAAAATGTAGCCCTCTCGCTATTGCTTTCTGTGCATAATCATAATGATAAAGCGTAGGCGTTACAATATCAAGCACTTCTATTTCCGAAAGTAATTCATCAAAATTTTCAAAAAACTTGTATCCCAACTCCTGCTCCAATCGTTTTCCGTTTTCTTTATCCGCATCGTGGAAACCTACCAGCTCATATTTATCAGATTGTTGCAATAGTTTCAAATGTATTTTACCAAGGTGACCTGCACCTACTAAACCCGCTTTTAGCATAATTGATTTGTTTCGGTAAAGGTAAGAATTTTTTTATCAATTAACCTAAAAAAACATTTAGGCATTATTTTTGCATTGATTTTTACGGATTTTTATTTAATTATTGTAACCTTTCATCTATTTTCATCGTATAAGAAGATGTAGCCCATAGGTTATATAGAAAAGATACTGTAAATGAGACAATTAAAAATTACAAAACAGGTAACCAATAGAGAAACCGCTTC
>JAUNHO010000213.1:0-245 GCA_030523905.1 Bergeyella zoohelcum | reverse complement strand
ATTTAATCACCGCCGATGAAGAAGTAGAACTAGCACAGAAAATCCGTGCAGGTGATAGAGTGGCACTTGAAAAACTAATAAAAGCCAATTTGCGTTTCGTGGTTTCTGTATCAAAGCAATATCAAAACCAAGGACTTTCTTTGCCAGACCTCATCAATGAAGGGAATCTAGGGCTTATGAAAGCGGCTAAAAGATATGATGAAACAAGGGGATTTAAGTTTATTTCTTATGCCGTTTGGTGGATT
>JAUNHO010000212.1 GCA_030523905.1 Bergeyella zoohelcum | reverse complement strand
GATTTCTTTGATGAAATCTATCACGCGTTCTTCCTCCTTATAGGCTAATCCTTTTTGAGAAAAATAACCAAATTTGATGGTTTCGCCCGTTTCTATTTCGCCAGAATCTTTGGGTTCCAGTCCCTGAATAATATTCAATAGAGTGGATTTTCCAGCTCCATTTTTTCCCACAATTCCTACTTTTTCACCTCTTTGAAACTGATACGAAAAATCATTGAGCAAGACTTTATCCCCAAAACTTTTATTGAGATTTCGGACTTCTAAAATTTTCTTGCCTAGCCTTTTCATTTCAAAATCCAGTTCCAGAGCTTGTTTTTTGGTATTTGTTTTGGCAACTTTTTCGGTTTCGTAGAAGGCATCTATACGGCTTTTAGATTTGGTAGTTCGTGCTTTTGGCTGTCGTCTCATCCATTCTAATTCCTTGCGATACAGGTTGTTAGCCTTATCAATAGTGGCATTAAGATTGTCTTCCCGTATCATTTTATTTTCAAGATAGGTAGCGTAGGAACCATTATGAACATAAAGATTTCGGTCTTCCATTTCCCAAATGGTATCACACACAGAATCAAGGAAATAGCGATCGTGAGTAACGAGGAGCAGTGTTATTTTTTCCTTACTCAGATAGTTTTCTAGCCATTCCACCATTTCCACATCAAGGTGGTTGGTAGGCTCGTCCATTATCAGAAGGGTATGCGTATGCTGGGCTCTGGTCTCGGTAAGGAGTTTTGCTAGTGCCACACGCTTGATTTGTCCGCCAGAGAGCGTCCCCATTTTAGCCGATAAATCACTGATTTTCAGTTGAGATAAAAATTGTTTCATTTCATTTTCCAAATCCCAAGCCTTTTGGATTTCCATCTCGTTGATGGCTTTTTCCATTTCTTCTGGATTTTGAGAAAGTAGTGATTGATGGTATTTTTTGAGTGCCAAAATGGGCGGAGAATCAAGAGACATCATAAATTCTTCCACCGATAAACTTGGCTCAAAACTGATTTCTTGGTCAAATAAAACTACTTGTATATCCTTGTTAATCAGTACATTTCCGCTGTCTGCTATCTCTTTTCCTAATAAAATTTTGAGCAAAGTAGATTTCCCACTTCCGTTTTTAGCAACGATAGCGATTTTATCTCCTTCATTTATGTTAAAAGAAATATTCTCAAATAAAACCTTGATTCCATAGGATTTTGTAAGATTTTCAGCAGAAATATAATTCATTTGATGGCTAATTAATAGTTATTGTAAATAAACTCTAAAATGTTTTTATCCTCATCTGTGAGCTGTTTTCCTCGTCTTGCCATTGCTCGTTCGGCAACTTCGTAGGCTTTGTCTAATCGGAATTTTTCATCATTTTTCATACCGCCCCAAGAGAAATTTTCTACCAAATTCGGCGGAAATCCTGCTTTGAAGATATTGGAGCAAACACCCACGATAGTCCCAGTGTTTAGCTGTGTATTGATGGCGGTTTTGGAGTGGTCGCCCATTATAAGCCCAGCAAACTGAAGCCCAGTCTCTTGCATTTTTTCTTCCTTATAGTCCCAGAATTTCACGGTTGCGTAGTTGTTTTTCATATTGGAAGAGTTGGTATCAGCCCCGAAATTACACCATTCGCCCACTACGGAATTGCCTACAAACCCCTCGTGTCCTTTGTTGGAATATCCAAAAATAACGATATTATTGACCTCGCCACCTACCTTGGAATAAGGCCCAATGGTAGTCGCTCCGTAGATTTTAGACCCCATATTGATTTTAGACCCTTCGCACAAAGCCAAACCGCCACGAATTACAGAGCCTTCCATTATTTCGGCATTTTTTCCAATATAGATTTTCCCCGTTTTGGTATTGAGGGTAGAAAACTCCACCACGGCACCTTCTTCTATAAATAAATCCTGTTTATCGCCTAGAAATCCATTGGTATCAGATAGCGACTGGGATTCTCTGTTTTTTGTAACTAGTTGAAAATCAAAATCAAGAGCTAAATGATTGAACGAAAATAAATCGGTATGATTTCTGAAAAATAAAGGTTCCTCGGCAAGGTCGTCCATCTTTTCTATTTGCCCCAAACTGAAATTTGCCATATCTATACGAGCGGCAACGAGCTCATCTTTATAGACCAATGCCTCACCTTTTTTTAGATTTTTTATTTGGTCTAAAATCTTATCAGTAGGCAAGAAATTTGGTACTAAAAACAGACTTTCCTCACTGCTGGGTTTATGGAATTTTTGTTGTAAAAAATCTTCGGTAAGGTAGGCTATATTCTCTATGGAAAGGAGTTTTTGCCATCTTTCGGAGAAAGTAAGAATACCACAACGCATCTCTGCCACAGGGCGAGTGAAAGCCAATGGTAAAAAATGGTGCCAATACTGGGCATCTGAAAATACAAGTTGCATAAACTGAAATTTATATGACAAAGATAATGTAATTTCCCTAAAAATAAAAAACCTCCTTATAATAAAGGAGGTCTGTGTATCGTTTGGAACAAAAAATTAGTTTTTAGCAAATTTTTTGTACTTGTTCATAAATTTATCTACTCTACCAGCAGTATCTACCAACTTCACTTTACCAGTGTAGAATGGGTGGGAAGTAGAAGAAATTTCCATTTTGATTAGTGGATATTCCTGCCCTTCATATACGATGGTGTCTTTTGTTTCCGCAGT
>JAUNHO010000211.1 GCA_030523905.1 Bergeyella zoohelcum | reverse complement strand
ATATATTGGCTTTTTCTATTCTCTTTTTGAAAAATTTAAAAGTTTAGACAGGTTTATTAAAAAATAAACTAGAAAAAATTTTCTTCTTTCCTAAAAATATCTCTATATTTGCAACTTCAAATAATATAAATATATTTATTACAATGAAATCTATTACAATCCAAGGTGCAAAAAGAGAAAGCGTGGGCAAAAAGTCTACAAAAGCTTTGCGTGATGCTGAGTTAGTTCCTTGTGTTGTATATGGAGGTGCAGAACCATTGAACTTCTCTACGGAAGAGAAATCTTTCAGAGATTTGGTTTATACTCCAGATGCACACACGGTAGAATTGGTAATTGATGGGCAGACAATCCCAGCAGTACTTCAAGATATTCAGTTTCACCCAATTACGGATAAAATTCTCCATGTAGATTTTTATCAATTGTCAGAAGACAAACCTGTTATTATGGATGTTCCTGTGAGAATTACAGGTCGTGCGAAAGGTGTAGTAGCGGGTGGTGTATTGAGACAATCTTTCAGAAAATTGAGATTGAAGGCTATCCCTGCTAATTTACCAGATGAAATCGTAGTAGATGTTACTCCGCTTAGAATTGGTAACAAGCTTTATGTAGGAGACATCAAAAACGAGAATTATACTTTCTTGCACCCAGACAACGCGGTTATCGTAGCTGTGAAGATGTCTAGAAATGCGATGAAAAACGCAGCGGCTATGCAAGATGATGACGATGAGGAATAAGCCTAATTTCATAGAAATTATGCACAACAAAAAGACTATCAGATTTTGATAGTCTTTTTATTTTATCCCAAGTTTTTAGTTCAGTTCTATTGGGTTATTATTAGTTCGTATTTCTTCTAGCATACGGGGTTGCATTTCTTTTTCACGCTCTGGGTCTAGCTGTCTTGGTGCATTACCACCACCACCAGGAGGCGAAGGCATATTAGCTCTTGACTGGGTCATATAGCTCACAGGGTCTTTTTTGTAGCGTTCCAATTGCTTATTGTAATCTTTTCTTTTTACCGAAATTATATTCCCTCTTTCAGAAAGATTCGGGAATGAATTTAGGTTTTTAGTCTCTTTCAAATCAAAAGAATAATCGCCTTTACTATCCTCTACTTTTACAATAAGACCTGGCAATCCGTAGAATTTATACGGCCCGTCCATCACAGGGACATCTTGCGTAAACCACGCCACCCAGTGTCTTCCTGCAAAATCTGTTTCCGCTTTTTGTACTTTATAATCTCCTATTGTGGAAGTTTCTGGCATTATTTTCCAGTCTAGCGGTCGGTCTTCTGTGTAGGCATAGGTATCTCTACCGATTCTGTCCTTCTGCACTACTTTCTGCTCCGAAACTTGCTTTTCTATTTTATAGTTGATTTTTGAGCGGAGTTGGTCCATTTGCGATGGATTAAAGGTACGCGTTTGGAAACTTTTCTCCATCAAAGAATCTCTCTGTACGCGTTTTTCTCCGTAGAAAACAGATTTATCCTTCGTTACATCAAGGTAAGCGGTTTCTACTACTGGCTGTGCTGTGGAATCTATTTTCATAGACACCTCATAAATAAAACGGCTACTCTGGGCATACGCCATACCCGAAACCGCCATCAATACTAGTGAAAGTCTTTTTATCATTTTGCTCTATTTTAGTTGGTTTGATTGATTTACCTAATAAAGGTTAAAAACCATACTTCAAATTTCTTACCAAACCGAAAAAGTATAAGAGTAAATATCAATAATAATTATAGTTAAAATAAACTCTATTTTTTGCCTATCCTTAAATTAGTTTGTAATTTTGTGGGCTGAAAAAGTTATTCTAAATAAAAATATGATAAAAGTATCAGACCAAGCAAAAGATAAAGCTGGCCAACTGATGAAGGAAGATGGCTTCAACCCTGAGACCGATTATATCCGAGTAGGCGTGAAAAGTGGCGGCTGCTCTGGGCTAGAATATGTCTTGAAATTTGATAATGAAAAAACCGAAACCGACCAAGTCTTTGAAGACAATGGCATCAAGATAGTAGTTGATAAAAAATCCATTCTCTATCTCGCTGGAACTACCCTAGAATACTCTGGCGGACTGAACGGAAAGGGCTTCGTGTTCAACAATCCGAATGCAGCAAGAACCTGCGGATGCGGAGAAAGTTTTTCGTTGTAAAAGAAGATTAAGAGATTGAGAAATTGGGAGATTGAGAAATTAGAGACTAGAATAGAGAGCGAATCTTTAACTCTAAAAATAGTTAATTGCCAAAAACAAAGTTATGACCGTTTCTTTTGAGAAATTTTCGGTTTACTCTAAAAGTTTAGATTTTACTATTGACATTTTTAATCTTTTAGAAAATGAAAATCTAAAAGTAGAATACGCAATAAAAGAACAACTAAAAAGAGCAACTCTTTCCATCTCTAATAACATAGCTGAAGGTTCAGAATATGGTAATAATAGACAATTCATTAGGTTTTTATGGATAGCAAAAGGGAGTACAGCAGAAGTGAGAAATATGCTGAATATACTTTTCAAACTCAATAAAATTAAATCCAATGATTTTGAATTATTATACCATAAATGTTTGAAAATTAGTATTGAAATATATCACTTTATAAAATATTTAGAAAAAAACATCAAATAAATTAAGCGTTTCGCATGGGGAGACATTCAGAAATTT
>JAUNHO010000210.1 GCA_030523905.1 Bergeyella zoohelcum | reverse complement strand
TGAAACCGATTTTTCTTTATCAAAAAATGATAACGGCTATCGTTTTTCATCGGTAAAAAATCAGAAGATTGAGAGTAACGGAAAAAGCACAGAATATAAAATAATTTTGGATTATACTTCCGAGTTTCAATTAAATAGAGTATTATTGCAAGAAATTAATCAGCCGAATAGTTTTGAGATTTCTTATGCTAATTGGCAGGTTTTCGGTACAGAATTTTTTCCTAAAAATGTTAAAATAATTATAAAAGGAGAAAAAAATGGTGAGGTATTGATAGAAAACACGAAATTTGACTTTTCAAAAATGCAGCCTCCGTACCCAATAATTATACCAAAGTAAATATCAAATGACAAATAAAAGAGTTTATTTATTTCTAGGAATGATGGCATTTTGCTCGGGTTTTGGGCAAACAAAACAGCAACTTCAACAGCAAAATAACGAACTCAAGAAGCAGATAGCAACCATCAATTCCAATTTAGCAAAAACCAAAAATGAAGCTAAACTATCGGTGGCTTATTTGAACGAAGTGAATAAAAAAATAGCACTTCGTGAGAAGGTCTATCGTAATACCGAGAAAGAAAAACGCCTAATAGAAGATGATATTTATCTAAAACAAAAGGAAATCAATCGCCAGAAAAAAGACCTTGAAATTCTACGCAAAAATTATGCTGATGTCCTTGTAAATGCCTATAAAAACAAGGGAGTACAGAATAAGGTTACTTTTATTCTATCATCAAAAAATCTTGGACAGGCTCTTCGTAGGATTCAGTATCTTAAAAATTATTCGGATTATCAGAATAAAAAAGCAGCGGAAATCTCCAATGCAGCCAATATATTGCAAAAAAACATAGCATCTAAGCAAAAATCCGTAAAAGATAAGGAAAATGTTTTGGTTTCGCAGAAAAAAGAACTTTCTACCATAGAAGTGGAGCGAAAACAAAAGGAGGTTCTTTTGGCAGAATTTAAGAAAAATGAGCAAAAACTCTCCGCAGAACTTCAACAAAAACAAGCGGAATCTAGAGTGTTAGAGGCAAAATTAAAATCCATCATCGCAGAAGAAATCCGTATTGCAAAAGCCAAAGAAGAGGCCGAAAGAAAAGCAAGAGAAGAGCGTGAAAGACAGGCAAAAATAGCAGCAGAACGAGAAAAAGCAAGAATAGAAGCGGAAAACAGAGCCAGAATAGCAGCCGCAGAGGAGGCAAAAAGAAAAGTCGAAGAAGAGGCAAGAAGACTAAAAGAAATAGCCGATAAAAAAGCAGCCGAAGAAGCCGAAAAAGCAAGATTAGCAGCATTAGCCGAAGCAAAACGACAAGAAGATGCTCGTAAAGCAGATGAAGCCGCAAAGGCCGAAGCGAAAAGAATAGCCGCTGCTAAAGCCTCCGCCGAAGCAGCTGAAAAAGCAAGATTAGCCGAAGAAAAAGCCGAAGCGGCTAAAAGAGAACAGGCGGAATTGGCAAGAAAAAATGAAGAAGCAAAAAAAATAGCCGAGGAGAAAGCCAAAACAGCATACGGAGTTAATACGACTAATGCCGCCTCTAATTTTGCTAATAGCCGAGGTAGTATCCCTATGCCTGTAAATGGAACTATTACCCACAGATTTGGGAAACAGCCTCACCCAGTTTTCAAAAATATAATAGAAGAAAACAATGGTATAAAGATAGCCGTTGCAAGGGGAACGGTGGCGAAAATAGTCTATCCTGGGCAGGTTTCAAGGGTGTTTGTAGATGGTGGAACAAAAACCGTAGTGGTAAGGCACGGGGGGTATTTTACTATTTATTCCAACTTGGAATCTACTTCCGTTTCGCCTAATCAGACCGTATCCGCAGGAACTCCTGTTGGCGTGGTAGGAGCAGATTTTGATGGTTCTTATACCTTGGATTTCCAGATTTGGAACGGCACAACGCCGATAGACCCAATGAGTTGGTTGAGATAAAAAATAAATAATTAAATTTGCAAACAATAAAATTTTAATAAAATGACAGGATTTAGCACAATGACCATACCTATGTGGCTAGGTGGAAAAGAGATACTTATTATTCTACTTATTATCGTGGTATTATTCGGAGCAAAAAAAATCCCTGAACTATTCAAGGGAGTAGGAACGGGAATAAAAGAGTTCAAAGATGCTGTAAAGGAAGAAGATAAAAAGCCTTCCGAAGAGAAAAAAGAAAACACACCTAACTAAAAAATAACACAAAAATGTCTTTTTCTGAAAACGCTTGGAAAGTCTTTAACCACAGCATTGAGGACTATCATATAACCGATGATGTAGATGCTTCGGATAAAAATTTTTACGAAAATGGTAGTTTGGAACGACTTTTGTATGCAAAGAACTGGATTGATACCGTTCAATGGCATTTGGAGGATATTATAAGAGATGAAAACATCTGCCCCAATGAGGCTCTGAAACTGAAACGAAGAATAGATGCTTCCAACCAGCAAAGAACTGATTTAGTGGAGTTTATAGATAGTTGGTTTCTTCAAAAATATGGAAATATTTTCCCAAAACTAAATGCCAAAATCAATACAGAAACCCCTGCGTGGGCGGTAGATAGATTGTCTATTTTAGCATTGAAAATCTACCATATGACATTGGAAGCCCATAGAGAAAACGCTTCTGATGAGCATAGAGCCAAATGCCAAGAGAAACTCAATGTACTTT
>JAUNHO010000209.1 GCA_030523905.1 Bergeyella zoohelcum | reverse complement strand
AAGCAGGGCGTTTTGCTCTGCTTTTTGTTGGTTTTAGATGTAGATAATTTCCGTTTTGGCGACTTTTTTGCCCAGTTGCTCCAAGGCGTGTTGGTAGGTGGCGATTTGGGTTTCGTATTTCTCTCGCTCGGCACCTGTTTTGAAGTCTATAATGATGATGCCATCGGCGGTTTCTATCAGTCTATCAGGGCGATAAATTTTAGAAATCCCATTTTCGGAAATCATTATATCTCTCTCGTTGAAGACTTTCAGCCCATCGGAAAAATAGGCTTTATATTTTTCATCTCGTATTACTTTTAGTAGCCTTTCGGAGATTTTTATTTTTTCATCTTCGGTAATGATGCCCTCCAAAACATATTTCCCAATCGCAGACGCGATGTCTTTTTCGGTAGAAATTTGCTCTAAAATCTCGTGCGTCAAAATCCCAATTCTCACAGATTCTTGGGTGTTTTGGTAGTTTTTAGACGGCGTTGCAATGGCGATATTATTTTTATTATCAGTTGCTTTGGTTGTGTTTTTTATCGCTTGGGTAGGCTTTGCAACTTCGCTTTTTTTCGTTTGTTTTTGGTAGGAATGATTGATTTCCTCGTAAATATCAAACTCGTTAGGATTTTCGGAAGCGGATTTTGTAGTCACGAAGTCTAAAATTTCAAGTTGATTGCCTCCTGTTTTACTGCCTTTTTGTAGATAAAGGAAAAGTTGCTCTTTTGGTCGGGTCGTTGCCACATACAAGGCACAGAGGCGGTCAATTTTATTTTTGTAAATATTGACATCGTTGAATTGCTGTAAATCGGAATCATAACTAGCAATTTTATCATCAAATTTATTGATATTGACCGATTTTAACTCGTTAAAGCCTTCCAAATCGTACCATTCATCAAATTTTTTATCTTTATTGCCATTCATCATCGGTAGGAAGACCACAGGGAACTCCAAACCTTTGGACGCGTGGATGGTCATCAGCCTAATGGCATCAATATTTTCGCTGGTTTGTATGGCGATTTGCTGGGCTTCTTCTTCCCAATATTTAATGAAATCCTTGATGTTCATCGCGGTATTTTGCGTGAAATTATAAAGGTTTTCAACTCCGTAACGATGTATTCTATATGATTATAAAGATTTAGGTGATGCCTATGGCTTTGGTTCAGTTTTAGTCCGTATTTTTTTTCTATTTCTTCGGCGATTTTATCATCATTTTCTAGGGCTAAAATAGTGGCAACTTCCTCCGTGAAATCCTTGATTTCTATTCTTCCAAGTTGGTTGAGATAGTAAAGAGCTTTCACCAAAAACTGCTTGTTTTCGGGCTGTATTTCCCAGTTGAGGTACTCCATCACGGCTTTCAGCGTAAGCGAAAGATTGAGCGTTAAACCTTTTTCGGAAATGGTTTTGATGTGTTTTTTTTCGCCCAAAATACTAACTTCCAAACTGCCTAAAATTTTAGATAATTGCTTTATTTCCTTGGCATAACGGCACAAAATGGTAATGTCTGAAAACGAAAAACCATTGTCCAGACACTGCTGAATATCGCGGTGCATTTGCTCGGTGAGAGTTTCGTAAAATTCAGCGTTGTTTCCATAGTCTATCAAATTGACTTTCACTCTGCCGAGATTGTCTTTTCTTGGGATTTGCTTGGCCTTATCCGAAAATAAAGACTGATGTTCGGGTGCTAAACCTTTGGAAATGAAGTCGTAAAGTTCATTATTGAACGCTACAATGTTTTTTGCACTTCGCCAGTTGTATTCCAGATTTTCCACCGAAACTTCCACTGGCGTTTTTTCCTTTTTGTTTAGGATATTTAGCATCAGTTCGCTATCGCCCCCACGGAATCGGTAGATGCTTTGCTTGGGGTCGCCCACCATCGTAAAAGATGAATTTTCGGAAGAAATAGTATGGTCTCGTAGCGGTAAAATATTGTCCCACTGCATTTTAGAGGTATCTTGAAATTCATCAAAAAAGAAATGCTGAAATTTGCTGCCTATTTTTTCGTAGATGAAGGCAGAAGGTTCGTTTTTCAGATTTTCATTGATGAGAATATTGAATTTTGAAAGCAAAACCAAATCTTTTTCCTCTTCTATTTCGTTGAGTTTCTGCTGAATTTCCGTATTGATTTTCAGTGGTAAAATCTCGTCAAGGATTTTTTTCTTTTTGCTTCTTTCAATATAATTTTTTATGATTTTGCTTCGTTTTTCTATCAGGTTATCAAGGATGCTATTCACCGCTTCTATTACCTCAGTTTTTTTGGAGGCGGTTCCTTTTAGAAAATTAGCCATCGCTTTTTCTTCATTACCAGGAAATGGAAAATTTCTAAGACCATTATCATAATCAATATATTTTCTAAAAAAAGCTGCTATTCCATTAGATTTTTGGCTAAAATCATCTTCTTCTAATCCGTTGTCTTTGATGAGGTTAATGGCTTCTTGGGCAATGGCTTTACCATTTTGTTTATGGATTTTTATTTCCTTTTCAAGCTGATTTTTAGCATTATTGTACGCTTCCAAATTGAACTCGGAATTGTCTTTAAGTTTCTGATAATGAATATCATTGATGAAATTTTTAGCCTTGGAGTAAAGCGAATTGCTGATATTTACTTTTTCCTCTTGTTCTAGTTTATAATTAATAAAATCGATGAAAATTTTAGAAATTTCCTCATTTTCACCTACTTCGTTTAGGGTTTTATCCACCGCTTCTATAAGGTATGG
>JAUNHO010000208.1 GCA_030523905.1 Bergeyella zoohelcum | reverse complement strand
CGATTAACAAAACCCACTCTATTGGGAAAATTTGATAGAAAACCTACAACGAAAACTAGGTGCTGCCTAATCAAAACAATAAGGTTAAATCATTATTTATCAGGTATTTACCCTAATATCACCGAGAAAAAGTTTTTACACATAATAACTAATGAACGATAAATTTTCGTTCATTATTTTTTAATACATCAAAAATGAATCAATATACTTTTAATGCTGAAAATTTAGCGGCTGTCAATCGTGCTTTTATCTATGGAGATGCCGTTAGAGTATCTTTTTTCGTGAGAAATTCCACCTTGATAATGGCGGAAGAATGCTATTTTTTTCTTATGGCTTCTATGCGAAAAATGAGAATGAATATTCCACTGACCTACACCTTGGAATTTTTTCAAAATCTTTTTCAAGAGCAAGTGATTGATAAAGGTACTCGCAATGCCATTATAGATTTTCTCATTTATAGAAATACCGATGATAAACCACTCCAAAAGTCTAATGTCTCATTTTATTTTCAAGTGAAAGAATATGAAGATGTTTTGTCCATACAAGGGCAATATCAGCTGGATTTAATAAAGGAAATCTCCGTAAATACGCATATTCTAAGCAATATCCGTGTGCATTGCCCAGAGAATATCTATGCCGAAATCTATGCCAAAGAAAATGATTTGAACGAGTTGATTCTCCTCAACCCCAATAAAAGAATCGCGAGAGCCATCTCTGGAAATCTCCTTTTTTTAGAGGGAAATACCATTAAAATTCCAAAACAAACGGAGGGGGCGTATATTTCTCCTTTAATGGAAAATTTTGTAACTTTTGCTCATAAAAATGCTGGAATACAGATAGAACAAGCGGAAATCATCGCTTTTGAAAGCCAAAAAGCCGATGAAATTTTATTAATTTCTGATGAAAAAGGTATTTTTTCCGTAAAGCAAATAAGAAATAAATCCTTTGATAATGAAAGATTTACCGCATTAATTGAGCAATGGAAACAAAATCTCACAGCTACGGAATAAATAAAAATTATGGAAAATTTACACGATAAAAGACAGGTTTATCAGAAATTTCAACTTCTAGAATCCGAAATAAAGGAAAACCCTATGGAGCAATTCCGAAATTGGTTCATAGAGGCAGAAGAAAGTGGAACTATATCCGAGCCTAATGCTATGGCAATCTCTACGGTAGAGGAAGACGGCTGCCCACGCACCAGAATGGTACTGCTGAAAGCCTACAACTGGGAGGGCTTTATATTTTACACCAACTACGAAAGCCGAAAGGGTAAAGCATTGGATAAAAATCCTAAAATAGGATTGCATTTTTTTTGGCCATCTTTGGAACGCCAAGTCGTAATAAAAGCCAATGTGGAGCGACTAGCAGAGAATTTAAGCGACGGATACTTCGCCTCTCGCCCTCGTGGAAGCCAGTTGGGAGCAATAGTTTCTCCGCAGAGCCAGATAGTAGAAGATAAATCTTATCTAGAAAACAAACTACAAGAGCTAGAAAAAGAATACGAAGGAAAAGAAATACCAAGACCCAAAAACTGGGGTGGCTACATCGCTAAACCTTACGAAATAGAATTTTGGCAAGGAAGACCTAACCGACTGCACGACAGGATTTTATATAGCCTAACCGATGAATACGACTGGGAAATAAACCGCTTAGCACCATAATAAAAAACCACCCCTATTGAGGTGGTTTTATTTTTTAGAAAATTACTTTTTCTTTGTTTTAGTATCTACTGCTTCTGCTAGTTCAGTACCAGGTTTGAATTTTGCAACCTTTTTAGCTGGGATAGTGATAGCCTTTTTAGTAGCTGGGTTAATCCCTTGTCTTTCAGCTCTTTCAGAAACTGAAAAAGTACCAAAACCTACAAGAGCGATTTTGTCACCTTTTTTCAAAGTTTCAGTTACATTCGTTACGAAAGACTCCAAAGCCAATTTCGCAGCTGCTTTTGTAATACCTGCATCTTGTGCAATAGCATCGATTAGTTCAGATTTGTTCATAATATGTTATTTTATTATTAAAGTTTATATTTCCCACAAATATAATACAATTTTTGGTATCAGCAAGTTTTTTCATCAAAAAATTATCAATTCGTACCAATACCTAAAATTGCTACTTTCCTATCATCTAAAATCGTGCCAAAATAGTGATACTCAAATATTTTCACTATTAGAGATAAATAGAATATATTATCTTAAATTCTATTGAATCTTAAATATAATTCCATCTAAAAATAGGATAGTAAAGACAATAATTTGTCTTTTAACTATCCTATTTTTGAATACATAGATTAAAACTAATACCCTATATTTTGTTGCATATTTGGATTAGCAAAAACTTCTGCTTGAGGAATTGGTAATGTAAATTTATTCACGTTAGTAAATGTTAATGTAGTAAAATTAGGTCTTGAATCTTCAGCTACTCTTACTATCGTTTTTCCAAACCTCTTTATATCAAGCAATCTAAAACCTTCATAACAAAGCTCTCTATCTCGTTCTAAAAGAATTTTATCTAATGCGTCTGCTTGAGAAGTAAATGCTACAGAAGTACCTGCTGTTCTTGCATCTCTCAACTTTTTATAATCTGCAAATGCATTAGTCAAATCATTACTTCTAGCATATGCTTCAGATCTCAATAGAAGTATTTCTGCTGTTCTTATCAGCTTCACATCTGCTCTACCTCTAATAGTCTTCACACCATCAAAAG
>JAUNHO010000207.1 GCA_030523905.1 Bergeyella zoohelcum | reverse complement strand
TGTGGTGTGTGACCTTACTTTGGCGAGTGAAGAAAACGCCATTTTCAAACAAACCGATGCCGATGTTACCAGTTTTGACGGGGGTTATGGTTCGGCATATTTAGCCAAAATGGTAGGACAGAAAAAGGCGAGAGAGATTTTCTTTTTAGGCAAAAATTATTCCGCACAAGATGCTTTTGAAATGGGAATGGTGAATAAAGTAGTGCCACACGCCGACTTGGAAAAAGAGGCTTTTGAGTGGGCTCAGGAGATTTTAGCCAAGTCGCCGACATCAATCCGTATGCTAAAATTCGCAATGAACCTAACCGATGACGGAATGGTGGGGCAACAAGTTTTCGCTGGTGAAGCCACTCGCCTTGCCTATATGACCGACGAAGCCAAAGAAGGACGCAACGCCTTTTTGGAAAAACGCAAACCTAACTTCGGCGAAGATAAGTGGATTTCGTAGATAAATATTTCAATATCTCAAATTATTAATGAAACACTGGATTGAAGCCGCTCGGCTACGGACTTTGCCGTTGTCTATGAGTGGGATTATTATGGGGGCGTTCATTGCCCGTTGGGAGCTCCTCAAACACGGAAAAGAATGGGATTGGCAGATTTTTGCACTGGCGATTTTGGTAACTTTGTTGTATCAAATTCTGTCCAATTTTGCCAATGATTATGGCGATGGCGTGAAGGGTACGGACAAACTCCGCCTCCACGAAGCCGAGCAAAGAGCCGTTGCCTCAGGGAAGATTACCGCCCAGCAGATGAAAAGGGCGGTGGTTTTATTCTCGCTTTTGTCTTTGGTGGCAACTATTGGGTTGCTTTACATAGCCTTTTTCCCAGAGTTCATCAAGGAGTTTTGGGGGTTCATAGGCTTGGGAGTAGCGTGTATTTTGGCGGCGATTGGCTATACAATGGGCAAAAAACCTTATGGATATATGGGGCTTGGCGATGCGATGGTCTTTATTTTCTTCGGTTTGGTCTCTGTGGGAGGCAGTTATTTTCTCTTTACCAAGTCGTGGGATTGGCATATTTTGCTCCCTGCTTCGGCGGTTGGGATGATGAGTGCCGCAGTGCTTAACTTGAACAATATGAGGGACATAGAAAGCGATAAACTTTCAGGAAAACGATCGCTGGCACTGAGGTTGGGCTTCAAAAATGCGATGATTTATCAAATGATTTTGATGCAGTTGCCTTTGATTTTAATCCTCATATTTTTAGGACTGAAAGGCTTTTTCCAAACAGGGGAATACTATCCGTTTATCGTGATGATTCTGATGTTCCCAATGATGAGCCTTCGCCGAAAAATAATACAAACCACCGCTCCGAAAGACCTTGACCCTTACCTAAAACAAGTCGGCATAATGACGCTGATGATGGCGGTTTTACTGGCTTTCGGACTGAATTATTTTTAATAAAAAAATAGAAAAATACGATGACAATACAATTTTTAGGGCAAAATTGCTTTTTGCTAACTTACAAAGGGAAGACGATTCTTACCGACCCATTTTACAATTTCCAAAAAGAAGAATCAGGTTTTGATATTAAGCGTCAAAATATTGATTATGTGCTAATTACTCACGCCCACGGAGACCATACCGCCGATGTAAAGGAGGTTTTGGAGCAATATCCACAGGCAACAATAATTGCACAGCCAGAGATTTGCGGTTACTTTGGGCATTCACAAAATATAGACCTTAATATTGGCGGAACTACGGAAATTGATGGTCTGAAAATCACGATGGTTACGGCGGCTCATACCAGTTCGTTTCCAGATGGGGCTTATGGAGGCACGCCTGCTGGATATATTTTTAGGTATGATGGTAAGGTTATCTATTTCGCGGGAGATACTGGCGTAATGGTGGATATGGCACTGCTTCCGAAGTTGTTCGGGGTGATAGATTTGGCAATTTTACCAATTGGAGGGCATTATACAATGTGTTCAGAACAAGCGAGTTATGTAGCATCAGAATTGGTGAAAATTAAAAAAGTTATCGGTTGTCATTTTGATACTTTCCCACCGATTAGCATCAATCACGATGTGGCGAAACAGCATTTTTCTGATAAAAATGTGGAATTGATTTTACCGAAACTAGGACAGGAATTTGAATTTTAGAATCCCTTGAAATAGGGCATAAAAAAATGGCAAGCTACCTAAATCACACCGCTACAACCGATTACCTTTGCTGCGTTCCCACCCTGGAGGATTCTCAGGAGCTGGTTGTTTAGGACTTGCCGTTGCAAATATAGAATAAAATTTTTAATCTCAAAAATTTGAAATAGAAAAATAAACAAAAATAATAAAAAAGACAATGTATAAAAATGTGTATAAGATTGGTTTTGTGATGTTTATCATCGTGATGGTGGCATTTTTTATCACCAATATTTTTTTCAGAAATGTAGATTATTATCGCAATTCTATCCTGTTAAGTGCTTTTTTGCTTCCTTTTATTTTTGCCGTTGGGGCTTATATTTCGGTGAGTTCGTATAGTAAATTCAAGCGAGTGCTTACTTTCAAAGAGGCGTATGGTAGGGCTTTTATATCGATGTTTGTAGCAGGTTTTTTGTCCATTTTATCTATTTTTATTTTTATTAATTTTGTAGATAAAGAGACTAAATCTTTGCTAAATCATCAGTATATAGAGAGTTTTAGAGTGTCTTTGGAAGAAGAATATACAAAATCTAAACAAGTCCTAAAACCAAATTCTGAAGAAATGAAGGAGGCAGAAACCAAGTA
>JAUNHO010000206.1 GCA_030523905.1 Bergeyella zoohelcum | reverse complement strand
CCCTTTAAAATCAATTAGTTACATTTGTGAAAATTCGTGTTTATTCGCATAATGTTTTCAGATTATGTTACAATTCGAAGCACGGTATAATGGGCTTGCCACTCGTGCGAGAATTTACACATAATCTGCCGTTATGCGAATTGAGCCTATTTGCTCATATGTCAGATATTATACTTCAATCCATCACACCTTGCCATTTCTTCGAAACCGTTAAACTGCTCAAAACCACGCCACATCGGATTTATATTACAGTGGATTCTATAGAAGTCCGTTTTCATATGGATAATGCGGAAAAGGTAGATGAGACGAACAAGCGATATGATCAGTTGGAGCATTTTATGCTTTTTATTGAAGAATTGGTCAATTCGAGTGTGCCGACAGACTTAGATGAGTTCATTCGGACTTACAGAAAAACCCCTAAACAGTCCTTCTATCGCCACCGCTCAAATCGGTGATTTTTTGTTCTTTGGGCGGAGTACACTTTCTTTAATAGTGTACTCTTGTTCCAAAATGGAACAAAACTGGATTTATTCTAGGTCTTTCAGCTTTTCACTTTGGCTCATTAGAATCCATACTTTGATAAGTTTTTTGATTGATTCTTGATCTTCAATTGGTAATTCCTTGAGTGTTTTTTCTAGGTATGAAAAGCTTTCAGTTTTGTCGCCATAAATGATTTCTTCGACAGAAACCCCTAAATTTGATGCTATTGCAACAATGGTGTTGATTTGAGGATTGTTTTGTTCCCCATTCTCCAATCGTGAAATTTGAGCCTTTGATACGCCGCTCATATCAGCAAGTTCTTGCTGGCTAACGCCAGAAGTTTTTCGTATGCGTTTAATGTTGTCGCCTAAATGATTCATATGACACTCAAAATGTAAATTTTATGAGTATTTTATACTAAAAGGTTGCATATATGATTTTATAGTTGTATATTTGAGTTGTATAAATTACTTATATGACTTTATTATGATTGACTTCTTGAAACTTTCTATCCCTTTCAAATTGGAGAACATCATCGTATGTAAAGATGGTGAGACTTCCTTTTTGAAAGAGTCGTTGGTAGAAATTGCAAGAAGAACAGGCATCAAGTTGAAGTCAGGGAACGTAACCTTTGAAATTGACGGCGATCTTGATGTACAAGAACTTTCCCACCCTTATGAAACCATTCCTAGTCATTTTGCTTCGTTGGCAATGAAGATTTTTAACGGCAGCGAACAACTGAAAACCCCACCATATGTTGAACTCAAAGCCAGCCCCGCAAAATTATTACAAGGTCATAATGTATTTGGATCAACTGATATTCGGGTTTGTGCGTGGGTAATGCTTGATACGTTTGCGAAAGGAATGCCTGAACTGTTTGAGATGGTCGATTTAAGTGAAACGACGGTTGATTGGATTGATGTAACTTATTCATCACATATTGATTCAGATTCTGTCCGCAAGCAAGTCATATCTTTTCTTCAAAATGTTAGAGTAGGGCAGACCCGAAAAACAAAATATAACCGAGAATATGAAACTACCGCCGAATGGAACTCAGGTTCAAGACATCGGATTTTGAAGGTTTATTTAAAGGGGGATGAGTTGCAAAAGCGGTTAATGGAATCAGAATCAGAGCTTAAAAAATCACCAAGCAAAAAGTATTTGCAAAATGCGATCAATGTATTAGGTAATCCAAAGTTAATTGAATTTGCTAAAAAGTGTGTGCGGTTTGAAGCAAGGTTGAAAGGGCGTTATTTAGATGAACATAAGATCCCCCGAAAGTTAGTTGAGTTGGTGGAATATCAAGAAAAGTATGAAGAACAAGGTAGAAAGCTTATTGAAGATTTATGGCAAGAAGCATTTAAAGATTTAATTGGAGCTATTGGAGAAAGTGAAATGAACATTTACAACAGAGACAAAATTCAAAAATTATTGCGTAAAAATTATTCTTCAGTAACTTCAAAAGGTAATGTTAGTTATGCAAAAGCTGATCGCATATTCAGTTTTTATCGAAATTTATTGAGTTATGGTTATCAAGAAATACAAGATTCAATGCCAAGAAATACATTTTGGCGATATGAAAAAGATTTAATTGCTATTGGATTAACCAAAGCCCAACTTCAAAACCTCAAAGCTCACGAACGACACAATATCATTCCGTTAATGAAAGTGGTTGAAATTGATTTTAGTTGCCAACGCCCTGATTGGTATGTTGAACCAACAATCGAATCAGTGATTAAAGACTGGGGCATTGCAGCGTAATTTATTCATTTAAGAACCCCAAATAGATAGGAGAACACAAAATGAGCAATCAAGACCTTAAACAATACTTGTTAAAAGTACAGGTTTTTCCAACATCAAAAGTGGATGAACGTTCGGGCGTAAGCCAAAAAACAGGCAAAGAATGGTTTATCCGTACACAAGAAGCCTACATTGATTTAGGTGGTCAATTTCCCGTGATGGTCAAAATTCCGTTGGCAAAAGATCAAGTACCTTATGGTGCTGGTCATTATTATGTTCATCCGAAGTCGTTTAAAGTCAGCGGTTATTCTGATTTACAGGTGTCGGATATTATCCTTGTACCTGCGGACTAAAAATAAAACCCTTTAAAATCAATTAGTTACATTTGTGAAAATTCGTGTTTATTCGCATAATGTAGATTATGTTAAATAAGATTTTAAAAATGGCAAAATCTCAAAAAAACATTCTAATAAAACATTATCGAATTAATTGTAAGGTGGGCTTCAGCCCACGCGGTTGTATATTTATTTTACGCGTGGGCTAA
>JAUNHO010000205.1 GCA_030523905.1 Bergeyella zoohelcum | reverse complement strand
AAAAACCAATGAGCAAGGTTATATTGCGATTGCAAAACTATACAGAGCCATTCTTTTCTACAACCTTACGCTTACCTTCGGAGACATTCCTTATTCTGAGGCAGTAAGAGGAGAAGAAAAAATCACCCAGCCGAAATATGACACTCAGGAAACCGTTTTAGCAGGTATCTTAAAGGAATTAGAAGAAGCCAATTCTCTTATTTCCAATGGAACTGTGAAAGGAGACATCATCTATAATGGAGATACCTCAAAATGGAAAAAATTTATCAATAGTTTCCGTTTGAAAGTTTTAATCACGCTTTCTAAAAAAGATAAAGTGGGAGGTTATAATATAGCATCAGAATTTGCTAAAATTGCCACAAGTGAACCGCTCATGATGTCCATTGATGATAATGCTCAATTATCCTTTTTTGATAGTGCCGATAGCCGCTATACCACCTTTAACGACAGTAATTATGGGTCTAGTGTATATATGGCAAATTATTTTGTAGACCTTTTTAAAAACAGAGAAGACCCGAGAATTTTTACCTTTGCCGACCAAACTACAGGAGCCAAAGAAGCAGGAAAACCTATTACCGATTTTACCGCTTATAATGGCGGAAATCCTGTGTCTCCGTATTCAGATAATGCCGCTTTAGTAGCACAAAAAAACATTTCTAAAGTAAATATTCGCTTCTATAAAGACGCTACAAATGAACCTTCTAATATTCTAAGTTACACAGAATTACAATTTATACTAGCGGAAGCCTCTGCAAGGGGTTGGATTTCTTCTTCTGCAAAAACACACTATGACAATGCCATAACATCAAGTTTTGATTTTTATAATAAATATGTGAAAAACGCCTCTGTTTATTTCTCTGGTTTTGATATTAATACCTACTTAACCAGCTCATTAGTCGCCTATAATACCGCAGGAAACCTCAACGAACAAGTAGAGCAAATATTAACTCAAAAATATATGACGATGTTCCACCAAGGGCAATCCACAGCTTATTATGATTATCTAAGAACAGGATACCCAGCCTTTCCGTTGCCAAGTGGTATGTCTCAAGCTCCAGCAAGATACAGATACCCTCAAACGGAATATAATTACAACTCTGCCAATCTAAAAGATGCTCTCCAAAAACAATTTGGCGGAAAAGATGAAATTCAATCCTTAACTTGGTGGCTTAAATAAAAACATTATGGACAGAAGATCTTTTTTACAAAAATCTGCTTTACTAATGGCGGGTTTAGGAACATCTAACATACTTCACCCCGCTATTTTAAAAGCTTTTGAAATAGAACCTGATAAAAATTCAACCTTTTACGATGCTGAACATATCGTAATTTTAATGCAAGAAAATCGCTCCTTTGATCACGCTTTCGGAGCTATGAAAGGCGTGAGAGGTTTCAAGGACAAAAGAGCCTTTGTAAAAGCCGATGGGCAGTCCATTTTCTTTCAAAAATCGCCACAAGGGAAATATGCCATTCCTACAAGATTGGATATAAAAAATACCAAATCTACATGGATGCACGATTTGCCCCACTCTTGGAACGATCAAATCTTAGCCAGAAATGACGGAAAAAACGATATGTGGATTAAAGAAAAAGCATCTGGACATCAAGCATATAAAGATTTACCCCTGACATTAGGCTATTATAATCGGGAAGATTTGCCTTTTTATTACCAACTTGCCGATGCCTTTACCATCTGCGACCAATATTTTTGTTCTTCGCTTACAGGAACTACGCCCAACCGAATGTTTCTCTGGTCTGGAACCATTCGTAAAGAGAAAAAAGGAAGCGTAAAACCCAATGTGTATAACGAGCATATCGGCTACGAAAGAAAAAATCAAGTAAGCTGGAAAACCTTTCCCGAACTTTTAGAGGAACAAAATATTTCTTGGAAAATTTATCAAAACGAAATCAGCTTACCGAAAGGCCTTTCATACGAACAAGAAGCATGGTTGGCTAATTTCACGGATAATCCATTGGAATGGGTGTCTCAGTACAATGTCAAGTTTTCTTCGGGCTACTATGAATATATTCCCACTCTAATTCAAAACCTTGAAAATCAGATAAAAAATAATCCTAAGCAAAAGGAAAAATTAGAATCTGCCATTTCTGAATTAAAGAGAGATTTAGTAGAATTTCACCCGGATAATTTCAAAAAACTCAGTCCATTTCATCAAAATTTGCATAAAAAAGCATTTGCCATTAATGATGGCGACCCTCATTTTAGAGAAATTCAAAAGGAAAAAGATGAAAAAGGCGAGGAAATTACCATTCCAAAAGGCGATGTATTATATCAATTCAGAAAAGATGTAGCCCAAAATACCTTGCCTACGGTCTCTTGGCTTGTAGCTCCGCAATGTTTTTCAGATCATCCTAGTGCCCCTTGGTACGGAGCGTGGTATATTTCTGAAATTATGAATATCCTGACCCAAAATCCTGAAATATGGAAAAAAACTATCTTTATTATCAATTATGATGAAAATGATGGCTATTTTGACCATATTATGCCTTTTACACCGCCTAATAATCCTTCGCAAACTCCTGATATGAACGGAGAAGATGGTGTAGAGTTTCTGAGTAAAAAGCAACTTTTTATGACCACTGAAAATCTCAGAGAAAAGGATAAAATAGAAGGTCCGATAGGCTTAGGATATAGAGTTCCGATGATTATTGCCTCCCCTTGGACGCGTGGTGGTTTTGTAAATTCTGAGGTTTCAGACCATACTTCCGTTATTCAATTTTTGGAACATTTTATTCAAAAAAAATTCAA
>JAUNHO010000204.1:2041-2795 GCA_030523905.1 Bergeyella zoohelcum | reverse complement strand
AACAATTCCGAAAACTATCGCTGAAATCCAAATGGCTTTTTGTACATTCATTCCTTTATTGATAAGACCTTTTTGGATAATTCCCCTGAAAACAATTTCCTCAAAAATAGGAGCAATGATGCCCACTAATAGTATTGTTACGGGTTTATTTTCAGATAATTTTTCTATCATTTCTATGAAATGAAGATATTGGTTTCCCCAAAAAGTGCCAGTAGTAGGTAGTAGTGAGGAGGTAAATTCATTGATGAACATCATACCGAGTACCATAGGAATAGTGATGCTAATGGTTTTCAAGGTAGGAATACTGGTGTTGAATCTTAGATATTCTCCTGTTTTTGGTTTGCAAATCAGTAAATTGTATGCGGAAATAACACTAAACCACATTAGTAGAGTAGAGATTAATATAAACCAAGGTTTTTCTACTATTATTATATTGAAAATCAGTGAAATAATAAGACTGATTATAGTTAAAATAACCTGTGGAATGAGCATTCCTAATATCAAAGTGAGTACTCCTGCCCAATCAAAAGTATAATTTGGAAGATTTTTTTTATTCACAGGGATAATATTTTAATGGTTACAATTCCGTTCCTGCAGGGATTTCATAAGGCTCTTTTCCTTGTTCAAAAATCCTAGTACTGAACTCACCTTCCACCGAAATTTTATCGCCAATTCTACGAATCCAATTTCCTTCGCGGAGTCCCACTACCTTAATATTGTTCTGCGTTAAAAATTCCTTGATGCGGGTTTCACG
>JAUNHO010000204.1:0-2025 GCA_030523905.1 Bergeyella zoohelcum | reverse complement strand
AAAGGAACCAATCCCATTGTATCAAAACTTGGTGGATAGACTATCGGCATATCGTTGGTTGTCATCATATTAAGCCCACCGATGTTGCTTCCAGCACTCGTCCCTAGATAAGGTTTCCCTTGTTCTATATTTTGTTTTAGAAGAGGCATCAGCCCGTTTTCGTGAAGTGTTTTTACCAGAAGAAAAGTATTACCTCCGCCAGTGAAATAGCCTTTTGCTTCGTTGATGGCTTGTTTTGGGTCTTCAAACTCGTGTAACCCTTTGATTTTTATATGGATACGGCTGAAAAATTCTCTCACTTTTTCGGTATAATCATCGTGTGAAATCCCTGATGGGCGGGCAAATGGGATAAAAACAATCTCGTCTATTCCGTTAAATAAATCCTGAATCTCTTTTGTGAGGTATTCTAGGTAATTTCCGCCAAAAAGAGTAGAAGTAGAGGCTAAAATAATATTCATTTTGTTTAATTTTATCGGCGAAAATACTAAAATTTTAGCATTTTTGTGTAACCTTTTTGCAAATTCGTTGTCTATTATAATGTAAGACCACTCGTTTTATGAGATTGTTTAGAAATAAAGAAAAAACCAGCATAGACCTACTGAAAGAAAGGGATAAGACGGCACAACGGCAGTTTTATGAGAAGAATGTAGGGCAGTTTTTGATGGTGAGCCGTATCTATATAAAAGACCTTCACTATGCCGAAGACTGCGTGGTAAAGGCGTTTTGCAAAATTTTTAGCAATATAGATGCATTTCAAAATAAAGGTAGTTTTGAGGGTTGGGCAAGACGAATTTTAGTAAATGAATGTCTTAATTTTATTAAAACACAAAAAAAGATACTATATATAGATGAAACAAATATTGATTTTGATAAAGAAGAAGAAGATTTTAATGTAAATGAAGATTTTGATGCATTATCATTAATAGATAAGTTACCAGATAATTATAAAATGATATTCAACCTTAGCGTATTGGAAGAAATGTCTCATCAGGAGATTTCTAAAATGCTAAACATCTCGGTTTCAGCAAGTAAAGTACAGCTTTTCAGAGCTAAACAAAAACTAAAAGACCTCTATCTGAACCTAAATAAAAAACAAAATGAAATATAATATAAACCAACAAATAAAAGACCAACTACAAGCGAAAACCATAGAGCCATCTCGTAATCTTTGGGAAGATATAGAGCAACAAATGCAAGGGAAGCCAAAGAGAAAAAGGATATATCCGTTGGCGGTTGCTGCAAGTTTAGCCTTTATTGTTTCTACTTCTTTACTTTTTATGTTTAATGATAAAGAAGCGACTGAAATAGTGGTAAAACCGCAACAATTCACTTCTAAAATTGAAGAAAAACCACTAAAAGAGGATAAAAATTTATACGAAATAAAAGATAAAAAGATAGAAATTTTGGCAGATAAACCAAAGGAATCCCCTAGTAGGGAGAAGGTTTTAATACCTGTAAGGAATGAAGAACAAATTGTTAAAGTTGAATTGCCAAAATATGAAGAAAATCAAGAAAAAAATGAGAATATAATAATTGCTAAAACGGATTCTATAAGTCCTAAAATCAAGAAAAAATATACGGATACAGATGAGTTACTTTTTTCGGTGGAGCATAAAGAAGTAATAAAAAATGTCAATAGCGGTGGTAGTTTGGCAGCGATAGAATTTGAGAGTAAAAAATAACCTATAAAATCAATTTAAGATGATAAAAAGAACCATTATTTCGGCGATGCTTTTATTGGCATTTCAGACAGGATTTTCACAAGCAAAATTGAAAATCAATTTTCCGCAAAAAGAAGAAAATATAAGCCCTTTGGTAAAAGAAAAAGTAGAAAAATATTCATTGGAAATCAATGAGATAGTAAAAGAAGAGAAAAAGGAAATGGAAGCGGAATTACAAGAGATAACCGCCCAGCAAAAAGCAGGAAATCTCTCCGAAGAAGAGGCAAATCAACAGAAAAAAGCCATTGCCCAGAGATATTCTGAAAAAATAGATAGAAGAATTGAAAAATTAGGCTTTGATATA
>JAUNHO010000203.1 GCA_030523905.1 Bergeyella zoohelcum | reverse complement strand
ATTGAAGTAGCCACCAGAGTGCGTAAAAAGTTGGGCAAATCTATAATCTAAATCTGCATTTTTTAGCTCATCTTCCAATTTTGCCAAAGTAACTTCTTTACTTTCAGCCTTTGGTGGAGCAAATATTTTATTAACTAAATTTTTGAGAAACCCCAACTTATAAGCAATTATTAATTAATTGTACAAAAGTAATAAATATTTTTCATAAAAAAACAAAAATCCTGATTTTCAATATCAAAAATCAGGATTTTTTTATAATTATTTAAGCATTATTTTCGTCTTTGCTTTCTTTCGTGTTTTCTGGAATTTCTTCATTTTGTTTCTCTATCACGGTCTGTACAGGCGTTTCGGTAAGCTCTGCATCCCAAGCTCTTTTGCCGAAAATTTCTTCAAGGTCTTCACGGAAAATCACTTCTTTTTCTAAAAGTTTATTCGCCAAAGCATCTAGTTTTTCTCTATTGTTAGTTAAAATCTCTATGGCTCTTTGGTACTGATTTTCAATGATTTTAGAAATTTCCTCGTCTATTGTTTTTGCCGTCTGTTCCGAATAAGGTTTGCTGAAACTATACTCACTCTGCCCTGAACTATCATAGTAAGAGATATTTCCTACTTTTTCATTCAGTCCGTAGATGGTTACCATTGCCTGTGCTTGTTTGGTTACTCGTTCAAGGTCAGACAATGCCCCCGTGGAAATATTCCCCAGAACCACTTGCTCGGCTGCTCTACCGCCCAAAGTAGCACAAATTTCGTCTAGCATTTGCTCGGTGGTAGTCAGTTGGCGTTCTTCTGGTAGATACCAAGCGGCACCAAGTGAGCGACCTCTCGGCACGATGGTAACTTTCAGTAGAGGAGCGGCGTGTTCCACAAGCCAAGAGATAGTAGCGTGCCCTGCTTCGTGGAAGGCAACTCGTTTTTTCTCTGATGGTTTTATTGCTTTATTTTTCTTTTCCAATCCACCGATGATTCTATCTACGGCATCTAAAAAGTCTTGTTTAGTAACACTCTCGTGTCCATTTCTTGCGGCTACGAGGGCAGCTTCGTTACAAACATTAGCAATGTCTGCCCCACTGAAACCTGGGGTTTGTTTTGCTAGAAAATCTCTATCCACAGAATCGTCTAGTTTGATTTTTTTCAAATGAACTTCAAAAATCTGTTTCCTTTCGTGAAGTTCTGGTAAATCCACATAGATAGAGCGGTCAAAACGTCCAGCACGAAGTAAAGCTTTATCCAAAATATCTGCTCGGTTGGTTGCTGCCATTACTATTACATTGGTATCCGTACCGAAGCCGTCCATTTCCGTAAGGAGCTGATTAAGAGTGTTTTCCCTTTCATCATTTGCCCCAGAGAAATTTTTACCACCTCTGGCTCTACCAATGGCATCAATTTCATCAATGAAGATAATCGCTGGTGATTTTGATTTGGCTTGAGCGAATAAATCTCTCACACGAGAAGCACCAACCCCCACGAACATTTCCACAAAATCCGAACCAGAAAGAGAGAAAAACGGAACTTTTGCTTCCCCCGCTACAGCTTTTGCCAATAGGGTTTTCCCTGTCCCTGGAGGACCTACTAGAAGCACACCTTTCGGGATTTTACCGCCTAACTTGGTGTATTTTTCGGCATTTTTAAGGAAATCCACCACCTCTTGTACTTCTTCTTTCGCACCTTCTAGTCCTGCTACATCTTGAAAAGTAATATTGGTATTTTCTTTTTCATCAAAAATTTTGGCTCTTGCTCTTCCGATAGAAAACATACCGCCACCTGGCCCACTGCCCATTTTTCTGAAAATAAAATAATAGAATCCTCCAATTAAAACTATCCACATTAAAATAGGCGTAAGAGCCTCTAATAATGGATTTTTGGAAGCTGCATAATCAATAGAGGTTTTAATATTTGGATTTTCAGCTTTGATGGCATCAAATTTTTCTATCAAAACGCCCTTATCTCCGTAGGAAAAGGAATAATCTGAAATGGGTTGTTGCATTCCGATAGAGGTCAAAGGGTCGGTATTGCTATTTTTTACCAATTCGCTTTTTGCTTCTTTGGTAAGGAAAACATCTGCTTTACTAGCATCATTATAAACGATGACTTCTTGTACTTTTCCTGCTTTTACGAGTTCTAAAAATTTCTCTTCATTGATTTTTTGCCCCTGCGAATCGGAGAACATTGGTCTAAATAAAAAGAAAAGAATCCCAATGACAACGACAGGAAAAAACCAATTAAATCCTTTATTATTCATTATTTATATCTTATTTTGGGTTAAATTTGGTCTTCTATGACGGTGATTTTAGCATCGCCCCATAGCTCTTCTATTTCGTAATAATCTCTAATGTGTTTCTGGAAAATATGCACCACTACGGAGACATAATCTACCAAAATCCAAAGGGCATTTTCTGTTCCTTCGGTGTGCCAAGGGCGTTCTTTTAGCTCGTTACGCACTTTTTTCTCCACATTCCCTGCGATGGCATTCACCTGTGTATTAGAATTAGCACTACAAATAATGAAGGTTTCCGCTACGGAATTTTCAATGTTAGAAAGGTCAAAAATCTTAATATCTTCCCCTTTAATGTCTTGGATAGCCTCTACGATTTTATCAATGAGGGCTTGTTTTTGTATTTCGTTTGTCATTTATAAATGTATAATTTGCAAATTTATTATTTTTTGTTTATTTTTCGGCTAATTTTCAAACTTAAAACTATTAAATTTTTCTTAAAATGTTACCAATTTTCCACATAGAAGAATGTACTTCTACCAATGACGCGGTTGTTTCCTATATTTCGCAGCAGCCTTTGGGTGTGGCTTTATTT
>JAUNHO010000202.1 GCA_030523905.1 Bergeyella zoohelcum | reverse complement strand
GGCAGTATTTTATTTCAATCCCTCACATAATCCCATATTTTTAGTATATTTGCGGTTTAGTTTAGAATTTTCAAATGAAAAACATAAGAAATTTTTGCATTATTGCACATATAGACCACGGAAAATCTACTCTTGCAGACAGGCTTTTGGAATACACCAACACCGTGAGCCAAAGAGAGCTACAAGCCCAAACCCTAGATGATATGGACTTGGAAAAAGAGCGTGGCATTACCATAAAATCTCACGCCATTCAGATGGATTATGAATATAAAGGCGAAAAATATGTTCTCAACCTAATTGACACCCCTGGGCATGTGGATTTCTCCTATGAGGTTTCCCGTTCCATTGCGGCTTGTGAGGGGGCTTTGCTCATCGTAGATGCGGCACAAAGTATTCAGGCTCAGACTATTTCCAACCTTTATCTGGCACTAGAAAATGATTTGACCATTATCCCAATTCTCAATAAAATAGACCTTCCATCTGCCAATCCAGAGGAAGTAACCGATGAAATTATGAATCTTCTCGGCTGTGAATATGAAGATGTTCTTCGTGTTTCTGGGAAAACTGGCGAGGGTGTTCATCATCTTTTAGAGCAAATTGTGGAGAGAATTCCTGCTCCGAAAGGCGACCCAGATGCACCGCTTCAAGCCCTGATTTTTGACTCGGTTTTCAATCCATTTAGAGGAATTGAGGCTTATTTCAAGGTGGTAAATGGTAGCATAAAGAAAGGCGAAAAGGTGAAATTTATGGCAACCGATAAAACCTACGAAGCCGATGAAGTGGGAACTTTGAAACTGAAACAAGCTCCGAAAAAAGAGATTACTTGTGGCGATGTGGGCTACATTATTTCAGGGATAAAAGATGCCCGAGAGGTGAAAGTGGGCGATACGATTACCTCTGTGGAAAAACCAGCAAACGCCCCTATTGAAGGCTTCGAGGAGGTAAAACCAATGGTTTTTGCGGGGATTTATCCGATAGAATCCGAGGATTTTGAAGAACTTAGAACTTCGCTGGAAAAACTTAGGCTGAATGATGCTTCGCTAGTTTTTGAGGCTGAAAGTTCGGCGGCTTTGGGCTTTGGTTTCCGTTGCGGTTTCCTCGGAATGCTTCATATGGAAATCGTGCAAGAGCGTTTGGATAGGGAGTTTGGAATGAATGTCATCACCACCGTTCCCAATGTGTCCTACCACGGATATTCTAAAAAAGAACCCGATGTGCCGATTCTCATCAACAACCCTTCGGAAATGATGGACCCAACGACGATGGACCGAGTGGAAGAGCCGTATATAAAGGCTTCTATCATCACCAAATCGGATTTTGTAGGACCTGTTATGACGCTTTGTATTGAAAAAAGAGGCGAAATAGTGAATCAATCTTACCTAACTTCCGACCGCGTGGAGTTGATTTTCAATATGCCACTTTCCGAAGTAGTTTTTGATTTTTATGATAGATTGAAGTCAATATCAAAGGGTTACGCATCGTTTGACTATTCGCCAATAGGTTTCCGTCCGTCCAAATTGGTAAAAATGGATATTCTCATCAATGGCGATATGGTAGATGCACTTTCCTCGCTTATCCACGATACCAATGCCTATAATATCGGTAAAAAAATGTGCGAAAAACTCCGCGAACTCATACCTAGACAGCAGTTTGATATAGCGGTTCAGGCGGCTTTGGGAACGAAGGTTATCGCCCGTGAAACCATAAAAGCACTTAGAAAAGATGTAACGGCAAAATGCTACGGTGGCGACATCTCCCGTAAGCGAAAACTCCTTGAAAAACAGAAAGAAGGAAAGAAAAAAATGAAGCAAATCGGGCGTGTAGAAGTACCACAATCGGCATTTATGGCGGTGTTGAAGTTGAATGATTAAAAAAATCCCAATAAATTCATTTTAACACTATAAAATTTTGTACATTTGTAAAAAGATTTTGTTATGAACAATAATAAAATACAAGCTTTCAAAGATATATTATATTATCTGAATAAGTGGTACAAAGAAGAAAACCCAGATAAAGAAAGCAATGATTTAAGTATTCTTAAAGTAATGAAATTGTTGTTTTTTGTTGCAGGAGTAGATAAAGAAAACCATTTATTTGATATTTTTAATAACTTTCAAGCGTGGCAATATGGGCATGTAGAGGCTGATGTTTATGATGATTACTCAAAACATAAAGGAAATTTGGGTGAAATACAAATAAATAGAGTTAATTTAACCATTGACGATAGTTTTGAGCCGAGTGGAAAATATTCTAACGCAAAAAATAATATTAATAAATTAAAAGAAATAAATAAAAATTTAATTTCTTATGATGCTTTCAAATTGGTAGATATTAGCCATTCTTATTCTTCTTGGGATATTTATTACAATAAATTAAACAAACGATATGAAGTTATAGAACCTGAAATATTAAGATATGAGCCAAAATATTACAACTAAAAATAGGTTTTCTACCGATGAAGCAATAGAAATTATAACAAATTTCAATGATGAGATAAATGAAATACTTTCAAGTTCTGATGTTGAGCTTGGAAGTATTTTTACTTTGAAATCAAAAACGGAAAGTATTATTAAATTATTATTTGACTCTGTTTTAAGTGGTGAGTATGTTTTCAATTCTGATAATATAAAAGATAATTTACTAAATATAAAGAAAAATATTTTCGATTCAGAAGAGTTAGAAAACAATTTCAGAGAAAAAGAACTTACAAAAAGGGTTTTTATTAATGATATTATAAAATTATTATACTCATTAGAAGAAATAATTAATATATACATAGATTTTATTAATGAATTTTCTTTTATAAGAACC
>JAUNHO010000201.1:252-2814 GCA_030523905.1 Bergeyella zoohelcum | reverse complement strand
CCTATCCTAAGGGCTTTTACGGTGATAGTGGCATCATTGCTGTTATCATCTTGTCATATATTCCAAGGAAAGAAAAAAGATAATGAGCTTAATTATCTTAAAAACATAGAAGAAATAGCGGTACAAGCATCGCAGAAGAATGTAAGTGCTATTTTACAGGAAGGTGATAGACTTATCATTAGCGTTTCAGCGAAGGATTTAGATGTAGTGAGACCTTTTAACCAAAATTATTCTTCTAGTGATATGGTGCAATCTACCCAAATCAGTGGAAATACACCACAGCAAGGGCAAACTACCGATGCTGGACCTTCCTATTATGTGGATAATGGTGGTAATATTATGTACCCTTATCTAGGAGCGATTTCGGCAAAGGGGAAAACCACAGAAGAGTTAAGAGACGAGATTACTTCTAAACTTAGGAAATACATCATAGACCCTGTGGTGAATGCAAGGCTTGTTAATTATAAAATAACCGTACTAGGCGAGGTTACAAAACCTGGTGAATACACCGTTACCGATGGCAGAGTAACCCTTCTGAGTGCCTTGGGTATGGCGGGAGACCTTACTATCTATGGTAAAAGAGATGATGTACTAGTGGTAAGAAATATAGATGGCGAAATCCATAAGGAGAGAATCAATCTGGCGGACGCTTCTTTCATCAATTCTCCGTATTATCATTTGAAGCAAGGCGATGTTATCTATGTTTCATCAAATAAAACGAGAGAAAGAACCGCAAAACTAGACCCTAATAATGGGATTTATATTTCAGTTGCATCTATTATAGTAACTATTTTGGCTTTAATTATTAGACGAAACTAATAGCATTATGGACGAAAAAAAGATTGAAGAACAGGAAATCAATATATCAGAACTTATACAGCCCTATGTTCGTAGATGGTGGTGGTTTGTTGTAGGGGCGTTACTGATGCTCGTTTTGGGGTATTTATATTTGAAAACCGCAACGCCTGTGTATAGCATCAAATCTACGGTACTGATAAAAGATGCTAAAAATAATTCTATGGGTGGAAGCTCAGAAGTTAGTATTTTACAAGGACTTTCTGGGATTGGCGGTATGGGTACTAATAGCATTGAAAACGAAGTAGAGATTTTCAAGTCTAAAAAACTAATGAGAGAGGTGGTGAAATCTAATGATTTACAGACCATTATCATTAGTGATGGAGGCATTGGGAACAAGAAGGAACTCTACGGAGAGACTTCGCCGGTTATAGTGAAAATCATCAATGAAAAGAAGGGTGAAAAATTCCCAAAAAAGCCAATTAATTTACAAATTAAAGGTAATGAGTTGATTTTGAGTTCAGAAGAATTAATATCTGATATAAAATCTACTTTCAATAAAACCATCGGTCTCCCTTATGCGAATATCATTATTCTCAAAAATGAAAATTTTGATAAAAAGACAGAATTAGGAGATATAAAACTGAGCATAGCATCTACGGAGGTGCGTGTGAGCCAGTTGCAGCAGCTCCTAAATGTCGGACTTGAAAACAAAGATGCTACCGTGATAGGGCTTTCTATGAACTATCCAGAGGTGGCAAAATCACAGAATATTCTCAATAAACTAGTTGATGCTTATAATGTAGATGCGATAAGTGATAAACTAGACGAATCTAAACAGACCCTAGATTTCATAGAAAACAGAGTGGTAAAGGTTCAGGAGGAATTGGAGCAGGTGGAAAGCAACAAAGAACGCTTCAAGTCCGCTAATAAAATCGCAGATATAGAGACCGAGGCAAAGATAGGTTTGGAAAGTTCCGCAGAGGCAAGAGCCAAACAAATGGAAACAGATGCACAGCTAGAACTGACTAACTCTCTCATTGGTTTTATGAATAAACAAGGTGCTAACCAAACTTTGCCGTCCAATGTAGGTCTTGCAAATCCAGAAGCAGTGGCGAATATTACAATGTACAACCAATTGGTTTTGGAGAGAAATCGCCTACTGGCATCGGCTACGATGGAACACCCTGCGGTGGCAGAACTTACGAAGCAAATTTCTAATGTGAAAAACGCCATCGGAAGTAGTTTGCAAAAGAATAAAACCGCACTAGAACTCGTGAGAAACGAATACCTTACCGAGCAGAGTAGCATTAGTGGAAAAATTTCAAAATTGCCGTCTATTGAAAAAATGTTCCGTAGTATAGAGAGACAGCAGCAAATAAAGGAAAATCTATACTTATTATTGCTACAAAAACGCGAAGAAACCGCCATTTCATTGGCCATAAAAGGTAATAAAGCAAGGGTGATAGACACCGCATATCCGTCTGATAAACCAGTAGCACCGAAGACTATGATTATTCTTTTAGCTTCTATGGTTATCGGTTTGCTTATTCCTTTCGCAGTTATTTATTTGAAAGAATTATTTAATAATAAAATTATTTCTAAACACGATTTGGAAAAACTTTCTTCTACGAATATCTTGGCTGAAATTCCAAGTTTGGAGAAAGGACAAAAAGAACATATTGAGCTGAATGAACTCACGCCTTTGGCAGAGGCCTTTAGGATTCTTATTACCAATATGAATTTTATGTTGCCGAAAAAGGATAA
>JAUNHO010000201.1:0-242 GCA_030523905.1 Bergeyella zoohelcum | reverse complement strand
AGTAGTTTTCGTAACTTCTACGGTAAAAGGAGAGGGCAAAACATTTACATCGGTGAATTTAGCACTCGCACTGGCAAATCCGTCTAAAAAGGTCATTATCGTAGGCTCGGATATTAGAAATCCGCAGTTGCAAAGGTACAATACGGCACGAAGAGGTTTGGCGGGGCTTACTGAATATTTGTACGATGATACTACAGAGGCTACCGATTTTATCCATCAATCTACACTTAACCCATATCTTG
>JAUNHO010000200.1 GCA_030523905.1 Bergeyella zoohelcum | reverse complement strand
CTTGCTGACCTCGATGGCAGCAAGGTCCGCCGTGGTGAAGCGGTTGAAATCGACGTATCCGTCGTAGGGTACGTAGACCGGAATGCCGTCGATGAACAGGGGCGTTTGTCGGGCATCGAAGCCGCGCAACGCAATGCCTTTTTCGTCATAATGACGCACTTTATTCTCGGCTTTTTTCATTTCCGTTACTTTTACTTCTTCGGTTTTGGTTATTTTTTGTTGTGTAGAGCAGGACTCCATCGCTACGATACCTGCTAATGCCAGTAGGCTAATTGATATTTTTTTCATTATAACAAATTTATTAAATAAAATATGGGGTAAAAATACAAAAAAAAGGCAAACCTTGATATATAAAGTTGCCCTTTTTATTTATTTTAACAGATTTTTAATGAAATTTACTTCACAAATTCTGTTTTTGAAATAATTTCGTAGTCCGATAGCGGATTATTATTAAAATTTTGACTCTTCATCCACTCATCGCTATAAACTTTGGAGATGTATCGTGAGCCGTGGTCTGGGTAGATTAGCACTACTAAATCCGTCTCTTTGAATGAATGCTCTGCCGCGTATTGCATAAATCCTTGTGTAACGGCTCCTGTTGTGTAGCCTCCCATAATGCCTTCTTTTAGAGCGATTTCGCGGGTTCGGTAGGCAGAGTTTTCATCATTTACTCTTACAAATTCATCAATTTGGTCAAATAACAATGCCGAAGGAATCAAATTTTTACCCATTCCTTCTATCTGATAAGGCTTGATTTCTTCTTTATTAATTTCACCAGTTTCGTGGAAAGTTTTCAGAATAGAGCCATCAGCATCTACACCTATGATTTTCACATCAGGATTTTGCTCTTTGATGTATTTCGCAGCCCCAGAAAGCGTACCACCTGTACCTGTACAAGCGAAAAGATGCGTGATTTTCCCTTCGGTTTGCTCCCAAATTTCCTTTCCAGTAGTTAGATAGTGGGCTTCTGTATTCAGTTCATTGAAATACTGATTGATATAGATAGAGTTAGGCGTTTCCCTTGCTATCCTTTTAGCTACTTCGTAATAAGACCTTGGGTCATCAGCAGGAACAGAAGCAGGGCAAACATAAACCTTAGCCCCTAATGCTTTCAGATAGGCAATTTTTTCTGGTTTTGTTTTATCACTTACCGATAAAATACACTCGTATCCTTTCGTTATGCAAACCATAGCGATAGAGAAACCTGTATTACCAGAAGTGGTCTCTACTACGGTGGTTCCTGGTTTTAGCAACCCTTTTCTTTCTGCGTTTTCTATATGTAGCGCGATTCTATCCTTTGCTGAATGCCCTGGGTTAGCACTTTCTAGTTTAGCAAAAACCTTTGCAGGAACGCTTTCAGTAACTCTATTAAGCCTTACCAAAGGAGTGTTTCCTATCAGTCCAAGGATGTTATCGTAAACATTCTTCATTTTACCTCAATAAAAAATTGTGTGCAAAGATACTATTTTTTTTGAAAGCAAATCCTTAATTTTTACTAAATGCTGAAAATGAATTAATATGTACTGAAATAATAATTACTTTATTAAAATTACAAAAAATACAATAGAAATCTTGTTTGATTTTTATATTTTTTTCAATAAACTAAAACGATACTTTACCTAATTCGATCGGTTGCGTTCTTCTTCGTTGCCTATGGCTCTCTGTTTTACGGAAATTTTCTTATTACCAAACTCATACGAAAGCGATAGACGAGCAAACTGAGTGTCATAATACTGCAAAAACGCCTGTGGAATATTAGAAGTATTATCATAATGACGGGCACTCGCCGTTCGTAAAATATCTTCAAAAACTAAACTGAGCGTCAGCTTTTTATCCAAAGCAAAATACCTGAAACCAATGTCTAAATAAGAACTCGCATCGAATCTTCCGATCCCCTTGCTAGGGAAATGATAACCATAGGTGAGCGTAGCTTGGAGCGTCTTTGCGGAGTTGAGCATAAAGGTATTATCCATAGAACTTTGTACCATCCAACCATAGTATTTACTCTCGTAGATACTCCTATCATATGGGGTAGTTTCGGAATAATTAAACCAAGTTTCTATACTGGTTTCCCAGAATTTTAGCGGACTAAAAGTCAGAGAAAACTCTCCACCTGCTTGTGTCATATCGGCTATGTTTTCGTGACGAAAGATTTGCGAATCTTCCTGCGGATTATGCCTCGTTACTTGGCTAAGTTGGTTGGTCATTTTTCCAAAATACATTTGTACATTCAGTAGGTCTTTATAGGAATATCCCAGCTCATAATTATTGATAAAAGAAGGCTGCAAGAAAGGGTTTCCCAATACATAAGATTTCGGGGTGGAGTAGTCTCTCGCAGGGTTCATTTGCTGAAAGTTAGCGCGTCCTATTCGCCTTCCATAGCTTGCCGAAAAAGTATGATTATCATTCGGCGTATAGGCGATGTAGAGCGTAGGGAAGAGCTTGAAATACGCATTGGTATTGGTCTCATCAAGGCTGATGGATTTCGCTTTGGTTTGCGTATATTCTCCGCGTAGTCCTATTTTGGCATCTATTTTTTCGCTTATTTGTTTATTCGCACTCAGGTAGAGGGCTTGTATATTTTCGGTGTATTCAAAAAGATTATCATTGGCGAGGTCTAGCTGGTTATTTGTTCGGTTATAGAAACGAGTCATCACGGCACTTTCGGTGGTCGTACTGCTGGTTTTTCCGCCGAAAGAGAGATTTGCCCAGTCCAAAGGCAGTTCATAATCTGCCTTTAAGGAATAGTTTTTTATGGACTGATACGAGTTGTTTTCCGCCGAGGTAAGTTGTGTATTATTAGTAACATAGTTTTGAAAATCCGAGTTGAAATCATTTACTTTT
>JAUNHO010000199.1 GCA_030523905.1 Bergeyella zoohelcum | reverse complement strand
ATGTTTTTTTATCTATTTTTGCAAAAGATTTTTCAGATGATGATTGATACTGCCACTAATTTCATATGGAAAATTATCAAAAAGGCTAACCAAAGTCATTGCCGAATAAACCTTATTGGAATACTTATTGCCAAGTGCAATGATGGTAATTTTAGACTCTGGAAGATGCACAAAAACACTATTAGAGCCGTGCCACCAGCCATTATGATAGGTGAGCTTCTTCCCATCGTCATAGACCTTAATACGGAAACCCAGCCCATAGTTATTCACTCCTTTTTTTTCATTACTATATGGTGTGAAGGCTTTATCCATCAGGTTTTTATCTAAAAACTGAGACGAAAACATCGCCTTTGAAAAACGAAATAAATCGCGTGGTGTGGTATAGATATTTTTATCGCCGTAAATCAAATCATATTCATCATAAGGATAGACTTTATTATCTTTTTGGTAAAAGGAAAAACTGGTATTTTTCAAATCTTTTTCCTGAAAAACAAAAGTATTTTTCATCTGTAAAGGCTCAAAAACCATTGTTTTCATTGCTTTCGGAAAAGGCATTTTGGTTACTCGCTCCACTACCAGTGCCAGTAGAGCATAGTTGAGATTATTATACATAAACCCAGTATCCGTAGGCTTTGCAAGTGGTGGCTGATGCTGAATGAGCAAATCTAAAACCTCCTGATTGGTAAAAAAAACATTCTTTGGTTTTAGTTTCATTTCCGTGATAAAATGCTCATATTTTGGCAACCCACTCCGATGATTGAGCAAGGTTTTTATACTAACCTCGGGATAAGGAAATTTCGGCAGGAACTTTTTCACAGGGTCTTCAAGTCCTATTTTTTTTGCCTCTACAAGCTTCAAAACCGCCATCGCCATAATGGTTTTACTCACCGATGCAATATGCAAAGGCGTATTCTGCCCTATTGGCTCCACCTGATTATCTCTGGCAAAACCTCGGTATTGTTCCAACAAAATATCATCACCTTTCGCTACTAAAATCCCGCCCCAAAGATTGCCCTCTTGCCATATTTTTTGATAATACTGGTTAAGAATATTCCGTACGGAATCCCTATGCGGAAGTTGGCTGTCTTTTTGGGTAAAAACCTTGGATAAATCCACATTGCCGAAATTGGGCAAATGCGTAGTGCTTGGCTTCGTTTCCTTTTTATCAGAACAAGCAAAAAGAATGATAAATAGCGATAAAACAAGGTGTTTCATAAAATAGTTTTTGGTTTATTTTTTCTCAAAATGAGTTAAAATTTTATCCACAATGACTTGTGCGAGTTTAGTTTTGCTTTCGTGCGTCCAACCAGCAATATGTGGCGTAACGATGACTTTTTCGGAGGACAACAAATATTTCAAATCCTCATTTTCCGTTTCCAGATTCTCAAAAGAAGATTTCTCATATTCTAAAACATCAAGACAAGCTCCCTTTATTTTCGCTGATTCCAGAGCCTTTACCAAAGCGGAAGTTTTCACATTTTTGCCCCTTGCGGTGTTGATGAAATAGAAATTTTTCGTCATCTCTGCAATGAAATTATCATCTACCAAATACAAAGTTTCCTCCGTGAGCGGAATATGAAGGCTGAGAATATCTGCCTGTTGTTTCAGTTCTGAAAGGCTCACCTGCTGGGCAAATTCATCGGATAAATTAGGTTTTATATCGTGGAAAATCACTTTACAGCCAAAGCCAGAAAGTCTTTTTGCCACCGCCTTGCCCATATTTCCATAACCGATAAGCCCAAAGGTTTTTCCTTTTATTTCCTCGCCTCTATTTTCTTCGCGAAGCCAAATCCCATTTTTCACTTCATTAGCCGAAATCCATAGCCGATTCATCAGTACCAAAAGCATTCCCAAAGTCTGCTCTGCCACCGCATCACGGTTGCCTTCTGGGGAGTTTATCAGCATTATTCCTAGTTCATTTGCCACCTCCACATCTATGTTTTCCATTCCTGCACCTACCCTTGCAATGAATTGAAGATGCTTTGCACGGAGCAAGAAATTTTTGTCCAAAGGAATTCTACTTCGGATAATAACACCCTGATAATCTGATATTTTCGTCAAAACCTCATCGTAAGAAGAAGTGGTGTCTTCATCTATAATAAAACCCTTTGCGGAAAGCTGCTCCGTAATCAAAGGGTGATTTTTATCTAGTTGTAAAATTTTCATTTTTAGTACTATTCAGAGAATATTTTTTTCAGTTCTACGGCATCTTTTGGGTTCATTCTCCCTGAAAGAATCAATGAAAGTTCTTTTCTTCTCAAAGCGGCATCGTAGCGTTTTTTCTCTTCCTCAGTTTCTGGCTCCAAATCTGGGATTGACACAGGTTTATTGTACTCATCTACCGCTACCAAAGTGTAAATCCCCTCGTTGGTATGGAGTTTTGTACCAGCGATAGGGTCGTCTAGCCACACATCTACATAGACCTCCATAGAGGTGGAAAATGCACGAGAAATTTTGGACTCTAAAATCACAATTCCGCCCTCTGGAATAGGATGCTTGAAGGACACATGATTGACCGAAGCCGTTACCACACGCCTTCCGCTGTGCCTTGCCGCCGATATTGCCGCACATCTATCCATTTTCGCGAGAAGCTCGCCACCGAAAAGATTACGCAGAGAGTTGGTTTCGTTCGGTAGAACAATGTTGGTCATTATCGTAAGAGATTCGCTTGGTTTCTTTGTTTTTGCCATTTTTTATTAATATTTCAAGATTTAGAATGTCGTTTTAGTCTACTTTGTAGAATCTACTTTTATTGTATCTTTTGGCTTTTCAGCTGGAAGATTTTTCGGTTTTTCAGTAGAAATATTAACTCTATAATCCACAAAAGATTTCTTACCAAAAAGCATTTCCTTTTGGGTAA
>JAUNHO010000198.1 GCA_030523905.1 Bergeyella zoohelcum | reverse complement strand
GAAAATTTTTTATAAAATGAGTTATTTACCTTACAAAGTAAAAGATATTTCCCTTGCAGAATGGGGAAGGAAAGAAATTAAACTAGCAGAGGCAGAAATGCCAGGTCTTATGGCTATCCGTGAGGAGTACGGAGCATCACAGCCCTTGAAAGGTGCTAGAATAGCAGGGTGTCTGCATATGACGATACAGACGGCGGTACTCATCGAGACTTTGGTGGCTCTCGGGGCAGAGGTTACTTGGTCTTCTTGTAATATTTTCTCTACCCAAGACCACGCAGCGGCGGCAATAGCAGCAGCAGGAATCCCAGTTTATGCGTGGAAAGGAATGAACGCAGAGGAGTTTGACTGGTGTATAGAGCAAACGCTTTTCTTCGGTGAAGATAGAAAACCGCTCAATATGATTTTAGATGATGGAGGAGACCTTACCAATATGGTTTTTGATAAATATCCAGAACTGGCAAAGGGTATCAAAGGACTTTCGGAGGAGACCACAACTGGCGTTCATAGATTGTATGAAAGAATGAAAAACGGAACTTTGGTAATGCCTGCAATTAATGTAAATGATTCGGTTACTAAGTCTAAATTTGACAACAAATACGGTTGCCGTGAGTCTGCCGTAGATGCTATCCGTAGGGCTACCGATGTGATGCTTGCAGGGAAACGCGTAGTGGTTTGCGGTTACGGCGATGTGGGCAAAGGTACGGCGGCTTCTTTCCGAGGAACAGGGGCGATAGTTACCGTTACGGAGATAGACCCAATCTGTGCATTACAAGCAGCAATGGAAGGCTATGAGGTGAAAAAACTAGAATCCGTAGTAGAAACGGCGGATATTGTGATTACTACCACAGGAAATTTCAATATTGTACGCGAGGAGCATTTCCTTAAAATGAAAGATAAAACCATCGTTTGTAACATCGGTCATTTTGATAATGAAATTGATATGGCTTGGCTGAATGAAAACTATGGAAATACCAAGTACGAGGTGAAGCCGCAGGTGGATATTTACAACATCAATGGAAATGAAATTATCATTTTGGCAGAGGGCAGATTAGTCAATTTAGGTTGTGCTACTGGACACCCAAGTTTCGTGATGAGTAACTCTTTCTCCAACCAAACTTTGGCACAAATAGAGCTTTTGAACCATTCTGATAAATACGAAAATAAAGTCTATATGCTTCCGAAACACCTTGACGAAAAGGTAGCGGCGTTGCACTTGGCAAAGCTAGGAGTGGAGCTAGAAACCCTTTCTGAAGCACAGGCAAAGTACATCGGTGTGGAGGTTAATGGACCATTCAAACCAGATTATTACAGATACTAAACCATACACAATAAGGGATTAAGATTAAAAGCTTAATCCTTTATTTTTTTTCATTTTATTCCTAAAATTGTCTTTTGCTTTCTTTTTTTGGTGAATTTATGAAAAAAAAATTCTGCCTTTTTAGTACAGAAAAATATAGAAACTGATAAATGCTTTGAAAGATAAGAATGCGTTTTGTTTTATTTATATGCAAATTCTAAGTCTATTTTTTATGATTTTATAAAATAAGATGGAATATTATCACTATAAATTGAAAATATCTTAAAAGGAGTAATTTTTTTTGATTTTTTTAACAAAAATAGTTGTAAGTGTTAATTTTTTTTAAGAGTTTTAGCCAATCTAAAATTAATTAATTGTATATGAAAAAACTAACGACAAGTGTTTTGACCGCCGTTTTGGTTTCATCGTTTGTTCTTGTAGATGCACAAACGAAGAGAGATACGGCAACAAAAACCAAGGATATTCAGGAAGTGGTGGTAACTGCCCTTGGTATCAAAAGAGAGCAGAAGGCTCTAGGGTATTCCACTACAAAGGTTTCAGGTGATGACCTTACCAATACACCTAGCCAAAACTTCGTTAATTCCATTAGTGGTAAAGTATCTGGGGTTCAGGTAGTAGCGTCTGGCGGTGCACCTGGTTCTGCAAGTAGATTGGTCATCAGAGGTGGTGCTAAATCTCTTACAAATTCTAACGAGCCTCTTTATGTGATAGATGGCGTGCCTATCAGTAATGCTAATGACGGAGATTCGTCTAATACAGTTACAGGTTTTGCTTCGCCAAACAGAGCGGCAGACATCAACCCTGATGACATAGAAGATATTACCATCTTGAAAGGTGCGGCAGGTGCGGTACTTTATGGTAACAGAGGGTCTAATGGGGTAGTGGTAATTACAACTAAATCTGGTAAAAACAAATCAGGAAAGCCAGTTTTTGAATACTCTTCGCAGACTTCATTTGAGAATGCGTTGGTACTTCCAGATTACCAAACCAAGTATGCACAGGGTGCAGGTGGGGTGTATAGAGAGGGTACATCTTTATCTTGGGGGCCAGAAATCACAGGTCAAACGGTGTCTAGTGCTGGTGCAGGAGCAAGATATGGTCTTGGGGCTCAGAGTATTACCCTTAGAGCATACGACCCAAGAGCTCAGTTCTTGAAGACGGGTTATACTACTACGAATAATTTCTCTGTTTCGCAGAGTATTAATAAATCAAGTTATTATTTATCAGCAGGGTATTCCAATCAATCTTCTATCGTTCCGAATCAGGGATATAGAAAGTTCAATTTCAGATTTAATGGAGAAACCCAGTTGACGGAGAAATTAAAATCTGGTATTAATTTATCTTACAATAAATCTTGGGGTGATGTACCATATATAGGACAAGACGGAAATAACCCTATCTTTGCTTTGTTCCATGTACCAGTGAGCTGGGATTTGCAAGGCTATGGCTATGAAAGACCTAATGGAAGACAAATCAACTTCCGTGGTGGTTCTTTTGATAACCCTTATTGGTCAGTCTATAAAAACAATGCTGAAACTACAAGTGATAGATACA
>JAUNHO010000197.1:280-2884 GCA_030523905.1 Bergeyella zoohelcum | reverse complement strand
CTATTTTTTTGGTTTTGATGTTTTCATAAATGAATCCAAAAACTTGTTTTAGCTCATCATAGTTTGGAAGTCCGTTTTCCTGTGGCTTGTGATTGAATATATAAAGCTGATTACCAGCCTTTTTCAGCTCTGGGGAAATGATATTTTTCTTCTCGCCATTGGCACAAGCAAAGGAAATAAGGGTAGGCGGAACATTGATGTCCTGATAAGTCCCACTCATAGAGTCCTTACCGCCTATGGCAGCGAGTTCTAGATTCATCTGAGCGTTGTAAGCTCCTAATAATGAAGCAAGTGGCTTACCCCATTTCTCTGGATTCTGCCCCAGTTTTTCAAAATATTCTTGGAAGGAAAGTCGGATTTTTTTGTAATCTCCACCCATTGCCACAATCTTTGAAACGCTCTCTACCACGGCATTTGCCGCCCCAATCATAGAATTTTGCTTGGAAATTTCGCTATCAAAGCCCCAACTGGCAAGGGAAACCGTCTCAATATCCTTTGCACCAAGAATCGGCAAAGTCTGCACAGAGCCTTCCATAGGCGTTAGCTGGTGTTTTCCGCCCAAAGGCATAGCCACCGTGGTAGCCCCAACCGAGGAGTCAAACATTTCCAAAAGTCCTTTCTGGGAAGCTACATTTTTATCGCTTAATATTTTGATGAAATTTTCTTCATTAAACTCAAAAGGCTGATTTTTAATTTGTTTCAAATGAGAAACTTTTGCATTTTGAGATTTTGCACAGCCATTGGTATCCAAAAATTCACGGCTCAAATCCACGATTTTATCGCCTTTCCAAAACATTTGCATTCTACCGCTATCGGTTACTTTTGCCACCTCTACGGCTGTAATGTTTTCATTTTCACAGAATTGTATGAATTTCTCTTTATCCTCTGGGCTGATGACCACCGCCATTCTCTCCTGAGATTCGGAAATGGCGAGTTCTGTTCCATTTAGTCCTCCATACTTTAAAGGTAAAACATCAAGGCTGATTTCCAAACTTTCGGCAATTTCGCCAATCGCCACCGAAACACCTCCCGCACCAAAATCGTTGGATTTTTTGATGAGTTGGGTTACTTCTGGATTTCTGAACAATCTCTGTATCTTTCTCTCTTCCACCGCATTACCTTTTTGAACCTCGGTAGAAAGCGTGTGTATAGAGGTTTCGTCTTGCTCCTTGGAACTTCCCGTAGCTCCGCCCACACCATCGCGACCAGTAGAGCCTCCCAAAATGATGACAGAATCGCCATTTTTGGGTTTTTCTCTCTTCACCCAATCCACAGGTACAGCTCCCACCACAAAGCCTACTTCCATTCTTTTCGCTTTGTAATCTTCATCGTAAATCTCTGATACTTGGGTAGTTGCAAGACCGATTTGGTTTCCATAAGACGAATATCCGTTGGCTGCTTGTTTGGTGATGGTTCTCTGTGGAAGTTTGCCGACAAGCGTTTTTTCTATTGGCTCTAAAACATCGGCAGCACCGCTCAAACGCATCGCCTGATACACGAACGAACGCCCTGATAATGGGTCTCTAATCGCACCGCCAAGGCAAGTGGAAGCCCCACCAAAAGGCTCTATTTCCGTAGGGTGATTGTGAGTTTCGTTTTTGAAAAGCAAATACCAAGGTTCTTTTTTGCCGTCAAATTCGGCGTCTATTTTTATGGTACAAGCGTTGATTTCATCGGATACTACAAGGTTTTCCAGCTTTCCTGTTTTGTGGAAATATCTACCGCAAACCGTAGCCAAATCCATTAGCGAAATAGGTTTTGCCTCTCTGCCAAGGAATTTTCTTTTTTCTAAATAATCGGCGAAAATTTGCTCCAAAGTAGCCTTAAACTCCCCTTCAAACTGAATATCAGTAAGTTCTGTCTCAAAAGTAGTATGACGGCAGTGGTCACTCCAATAAGTGTCCAAAACTTTGAGTTCGGTTTCGGTTGGGTTTCTATTTTCCGACTGGAAATACTGCTGAATATGAGCCAAATCATCAATCCCAAAGGCAAATCCGTGGGTTTTGTAGAAGTTTTCAAGCTCGGTTTCATTTAGGTTGATGAAATTCTCGTAAGTAGGCACAGGTTTTGGCGTTTCCTCCGCTGGAATTTCAATTTTAGTCAAATCCTTTTCTTGGCTTTCTACCTTATTGATTAACAAATCTTTAACCTTAGCCAAATCCGCTTCTGTAATCCCCGAAATCTCGATGAGTTTTCCGCTTCTCACCTTGGCATTTGCGTTGCTGGTGAGCAGGGCGATACATTGCTCGGCAGAATCGGCTCTTTGGTCGTACTGCCCAGGGAGAAACTCCATAGCGAAATGTAGGTTTTTGGCTGGATTTTCGTAGTGGAGAATGTCGGTAACGGGGTCGGCAAAAGTGCTATTTACCACCTTTTCTAGCTCCTTTTCGGTAAGGGAAAAAACATCGTAAATATTATAAACCTTTACGGCTGTGATGTGCGGTAAAATGCTCTTAATCTCGCTGAAAATCTTTGGGCTTTCTACATCAAAATGCCCTCTTTTTTCTGTGTATATTCTTTTGTTCATATAATTGTTTAGTAAAAGTTTTACTATTTTTTCCAAATTTTCAATGCTTCTTCGTAAAGGAAATTCGCTCGTTTTTG
>JAUNHO010000197.1:0-270 GCA_030523905.1 Bergeyella zoohelcum | reverse complement strand
AATCAAAGTTTTAATTCCTGATGAATAAAGTTTTAATCCTCCTTTTTTATCTTTTCCTTTTTTCTTGGTTTTCCAATTCGCATCTCGGATTGATGAATTTAAAGATTGTGTTATGATGGCAAGATTTCCTAATGTCAATAATTTACGATTTCTAAAATCTCTTTTTTCTTTATCCGATATTTTTTCCCAATTATTTTCCCATTTTTTAGGCATTAAATGTTCTAATGAATATTTAGAAATACCTAAAAGACGAGTACTATCTCTTTCATT
>JAUNHO010000196.1:731-2896 GCA_030523905.1 Bergeyella zoohelcum | reverse complement strand
GATAAAATCAAAAAAATAGAGCTGACCCAAGATGTATTGAGTATAGATGGTGGGAAACTAACCCCAACTTTGAAACTAAAACGAAAAGCCATCAAGGAAAAATATATTACTCTATACAATAAAATGTACGGACACGAATAGACTTTTCCAACTTGTTGTAATCATCAAAAAACCACTACTTTACCAAAAGAGTAGTGGTTTTATATTAATATTACTTTATTTCTTATGATAATTTTTGTGCATCAGCGATGAATTGTGCCAAACCATTATCCGTCAATGGGTGTTTTAGCAAACTCAAAATCGGTGCCAGAGGAGAGGTTATCACATCTGCTCCTATTTTTGCACAATCTATAATGTGCATACTATGGCGGATAGACGCTGCTAAAATCTCTGTTTTGTAGCCGTAATTGTCAAAAATCGTACGGATTTCATCAATCAGATTAAGCCCATCGGTAGAAATATCATCTAATCTACCCAAAAACGGAGAAACATAGGTAGCCCCTGCTTTTGCGGCCAAAAGTGCCTGTCCAGGTGAGAAAATAAGGGTGCAGTTGGTCTTTATTCCTTTATCAGAAAAGTATTTCAGAGCCTTTACACCATCTTTTATCATTGGGATTTTCACCACGATATTAGGGTGAATCGCTGCCAGTTCTTCCCCCTCTTTTATCATTTCCTCGTAAGTGGTAGAAAGTACTTCGGCAGAAATATCGCCATCTACAATTTCACAAATGGTTTTGTAATGGTTTTTAATGGCTTCGCTTCCGCTGATGCCTTCTTTCGCCATAAGAGACGGGTTGGTCGTTACGCCGTCTAGAATCCCTAAATCTTGTGCCTCGCGGATTTGGTCAAGGTTTGCAGTGTCAATAAAAAATTTCATTTTTCTAAATTTTAGTTTATTTGCAAATATAAGGTTTGTATTGCTTGTAAAACAAATATTTTACACTTTATTTTTTATTTTCATCATAAATTTTATTTTATTATTTTTGTTTGAATTTATTTTATTATTTTTGTTTCAAAATTTAGAAATAATATGTCTTACGGATTATTAAAAGGAAAAAAAGGGATAATTTTTGGTGCATTGAATGAGCATTCTATCGCTTGGAAAGTAGCGGAAAGATGCCACGAAGAGGGAGCGGAATTTATTTTATCAAACGCTCCGATTGCCCTTAGAATGGGCGAACTCAATGCCTTGGCGGAAAAAACAGGAGCAGAGGTCATCGGTGCTGATGCTACTTCTATTGAAGATTTGGAGAAATTGTTTGATGCTGCTACGGCTAAATTTGGAAAGATTGATTTCATTCTTCATTCCATTGGTATGTCTGTAAATGTGAGAAAAGGGAAGCACTATACGGAACTGAACTATGATTGGCTAGAAAAAGGCTACGATGTCTCAGCGGTTTCGTTCCATAAAGTGATGAGTGTAGCGTGGAAAAAAGATGCGATGAATGACTGGGGGTCTATCCTTGCTCTGTCTTATATCGCGGCACAAAGAACCTTCCCAGATTATAATGATATGGCAGATAATAAGGCCTATTTGGAGAGTATTGCAAGAAGTTTCGGCTACCACTGGGGAGAGAGAAACAAGGTGCGTGTCAATACCATTTCGCAATCTCCTACGCCTACTACGGCGGGTAGCGGGGTGAAGAGCTTCGGTGGTTTCCTAGGCTATGCAGAGGATATGTCGCCACTAGGGAATGCCACTGCTGCGGAGTGTGCGGACTATTGCGTAACGCTTTTCTCTGACCTTACAAGAAAGGTAACGATGCAAAATCTCTTCCACGATGGAGGTTTCAGCAGTACAGGAGTTTCCACAAAAGTAATAGAAAAATACGAAGGATAATATAAAAAGCCCTACTGATTTTGGTAGGGCTTTTTTGATTGTTAGCAGTAGATGTTTTTATTTACTTTTTTTCTAGTTGTACTGTATATCCTTTTGTATCATATTTCTTTATAGAACCCGTTGCAATATCAATTCCCCATCCTATAAGGCTTCCTAGGTTGATTATTGAAACCGCATTGAATTTAGAATCCAATTCTATTGTTTTATCTTGATACCCTTCTTTTTTGAATTCTATACTTTTTGCAGATAGACTTCTCTGAACCTTGAAAGTACAAGGCGTAACACACTTTTCTAATCCTCTTTCAAATACTTTTGCCCCTTGTGG
>JAUNHO010000196.1:0-721 GCA_030523905.1 Bergeyella zoohelcum | reverse complement strand
TAGCACAAGATGTAAGTGATAATGATGCTATCCCTAGTAGTAGATATAATTTACCTTTCATATAATTGATGTTTAAAATGTTATGAAATACTCTGCTAACTCCACAAAAATAGAAATATGTGAATTAGCAAAATAATAAATCACACAAAACATAACGGGGGGGAGTAAAATACTGATAATCAATTAATTATATTTAATTCGTAAATTGTGATTTTTATCATATTATGAAAAAGTATTCTATTCTCAATAAAAATCTCCTAAAAAGCACAAACCTTTTAGGAGAAAAATATTAAAGCATATGAAAATTTCTTATTTTCTATTTAGGATTCTTTGGGCAGCATCAGACGCAGCAATTAAGCCACCAGCCGACATAATAATATCCTTCAAAACCAATCTCCCAGCCCCAGATAAATAAGGGAAACCAAATTGTGGAGTAGGGAAGTCACCACCCAAATTAGGCACATAAACCTCTGGCGTAGTGATAAGGAATGATAGTGTAACGATGGACATACCGAAAGTCAATAAACCGCCCCAAAGACCAATATTAGGATTCCAAATCCCAAGTAATGTAAGCGTACCAATAAGCACAATCACCGCACCCAAACCATAAGAAAACGGATAAGTACCATTTGCTTTGTGTCAATCAATGTTTTTTTGTACCACTTTGCCCTCTGGGTTTTTGTAAAGTTTGTACTCTGCTACCTCTTTGCCTTTGTTGGCT
>JAUNHO010000195.1 GCA_030523905.1 Bergeyella zoohelcum | reverse complement strand
TGTTTTTTTATCTATTTTTGCAAAAGATTTTTCAGATGATGATTGATACTGCCAAATAAGGATTTAAGTAATAAAATATAGAAAATCGGTTTATCGGGTAAGAATTATTCTAATTTTATCAAAAAATATATTAAATTTGTCCGTTATTTAATTGTTTTTAGAAATGTTTTACAATCACCAAGAAATAGAAAAAAAATGGCAAAAGTTTTGGAAGGAAAATGAAACTTTCAAGAGCCAAGAGCCGAGAGCCGAGAGCCAGTCGCCTAAATACTACACCCTTGATATGTTTCCGTATCCTTCTGGGGCGGGGCTTCATGTGGGGCATCCGCTGGGGTACATCGCTTCGGATATTTATGCAAGATACAAAAGACACCAAGGGTTTAATGTTTTGCACCCAATAGGTTACGATAGTTTTGGGCTTCCTGCCGAGCAATATGCGATACAAACAGGACAACATCCTGCCATTACTACCGAAAATAATATCAATAGATACGAAGAGCAACTTCGCAAAATAGGTTTTTCTTTTGATTGGAGTAAAGAACTGAGAACCTCAGACGCTTCTTATTATAAATGGACTCAATGGATTTTCATTCAGTTGTTTCATTCTTGGTACAATAAAACAACCGATAAAGCCGAGCCAATTGAAACTTTGGTAAAACATTTTGAACAATTTGGAACAGAAAATCTCAATGCGGCACAAACTGAAGAATTGTCTTTTACCGCTGAGGAGTGGAATAGCGCTTCGGAGGAAGACCAACAGGATATTTTGCTGAATTATCGTTTGGCATTTCGTGCCGAGACTACGGTGAATTGGTGTCCTGCCCTTGGGACGGTTTTAGCCAATGACGAAGTAAAAGATGGAAAATCCGAGCGTGGAGGTCATCCTGTTTATCAGAAGAAAATGATGCAATGGTCTATGCGTATCACGGCTTATTCCGAACGATTATTGCAAGGGCTTGATAACCTTGATTGGAACGAAAGCCTAAAAGAAAGCCAAAGATACTGGATAGGAAAATCCAAGGGGGCTTCTGTTGTATTTCCTCTTGCTCAACTAGATGGGGTAGGTATAGAAGTTTTCACCACTCGCCCCGACACCATTTACGGAGTGTCTTTCATTACCCTTGCTCCTGAACACGAGTTGGTTATGAAAATCGTAAGTGAAGAACAGAGAGCAGAAGTAGAGGCGTATATAGAAAAGACTTCCAAGCGTTCCGAAAGGGAGAGAATGGCGGATACCAAAACCATTTCTGGCGTATTTACAGGGGCGTATGCCGAGCATCCTTTGACCAAAAAGCCTATCCCGATTTGGATTGGAGATTATGTTTTGGCAGGTTACGGAACGGGTGCGGTGATGGCAGTCCCAGCAGGTGATGATAGAGATTTTGCCTTTGCAAAGCATTTTAATTTACCGATACATAATATTTTCAATCAAGATATTTCCGAGAAAGCATTTACCGAAAAAGATAATTTCGTTCTTGAAAATTCGGATATTCTCAATGGTTTGGGCTACAAGGAAGCCACTGATAAAATCATTTCTACACTAGAAGAAATGGGCGTAGGCAAAGGTACTACCACTTACCGACAAAGAGATGCTATTTTCTCGCGTCAAAGATATTGGGGAGAGCCAGTTCCTATATATTATAAGGATAATATGCCTTATACACTGCCTGTTTCGGCTTTGTCATTGGAATTGCCAGAGGTTGAAAAATATCTCCCAACCGAAGACGGAGACCCACCATTGGGCAATGCGAAAGAATGGTATTGGGACGAAGATAATCAGCGAGTGGTTGCTCCCTCTCTTTCGGAGAGGGCTGGGGAGAGGATTTATCCATTAGAACTCTCCACAATGCCAGGCTGGGCGGGGTCTTCTTGGTATTTTTTAAGGTATATGGATAATACCAATGATAAGGAATTTTGCGATAAAACCATTTCCGATTATTGGGGGCAAGTGGATTTATACATCGGAGGTTCGGAACACGCCACAGGGCATTTGTTGTATTCTAGATTTTGGACAATGTTCCTGAAAGATAGAGGCTACATCAACCACGAAGAGCCATTCAAAAAACTCATCAATCAAGGTATGATTTTGGGAATGAGTGCGTTTGTGTTTAGAATTGATGGAACGAATCAGTTTGTTTCCAAAAATTTAGCGAAGGAATACGATACTCAAAAAATCCATATTGATATTTCTTTATTAAAAGGAACAAGTGATGAACTGGACACCGAAGCCTTTAAGCAGTGGCGACCAGAGTTCAGAGATGCAGAATTTATTTTGGAAGATGGCAAATACATTACAGAAAGGGAAGTGGAAAAAATGTCCAAATCCAAATACAATGTGGTCAATCCAGATGATATTTGTGAGGAATATGGAGCCGATTGTTTGAGGCTTTATGAAATGTTTCTTGGGCCATTGGAGCAGTCCAAACCTTGGAATACACAGGGCTTGTCTGGGGTTTATGGCTTCTTGAAGAAATTCTATAATTTGTATTTTGATGGCGATAATTTCTCCGTTTCAGAAGAAGAACCGAGCAAGGAAGAATACAAAGTGCTTCATACTTTAATTAAAAAAGTGGTGTATGATATAGAGCATTTTTCGTTTAATACTTCGGTGTCTTCCTTTATGATTGCGGTGAATGAATTGCAAAAACTAAAATGCAACAAAAGAGCGATTTTAGAGCCATTGGCAGTTGTGATTTCTCCGTATGCACCGCATATTTGCGAGGAACTTTGGCAGCAATTGGGGCATCACGAGAGTATAGAATATGTGAAATTCCCAGAACTCAATGAGGCGTATCTCACCGAAGACGAAATAGAGTACCCTGTGAGTTTTAATGGTAAAATGAGATTCAAAATGGCACTTTCTGCTACACTTTCAAAGGAAGAAATAGAAGAAATAGCCTTAAAAG
>JAUNHO010000194.1 GCA_030523905.1 Bergeyella zoohelcum | reverse complement strand
GAGCAGACAACGCCAACGCACACGGACACGCCACTATGAGAATCGCAGAAACCACCTGAAACATCTTCTCCCAATCTACCCTTGCCCAATACAGCCCCGCTAAAAGCGTAATCCCTAAAATAATGAAAGTAAAGTACTTACTAATCTCATTCGTAAGGGTATCCAGCCCTGTTTCGTGCTTCTTGAATGCCTCCTTATTCCAGAGCTGGGTAAGGTAACTCTGATCCACATTCTTTATCACTTCCAGCTCCAGCACAGAGCCGATTTGCTTCCCTCCTGCAAAAATCTTATCCCCCGCTTCTTTGCGTATCGTAGCACTTTCCCCCGTGATGAAACTATTGTCTATATTCCCTTCCCCACTGATGAGAATGGCATCTACTGGGATTATCTCTTGGTTTCGTACCATTATTCTATCGCCTACTTTCAATTCTGAAAGAAGCACATTGGTTTGCCTTCCACCAAAATCTATTTTAGTAACAGCGATAGGATAAAACGATTTGTAATCGCGGTCGTAGGAAAGTGCATTGTAAGTGCGTTTCTGGAAAAACTTGCCCAAGAGCATAAAAAACAGCAACCCACAAAGCGTATCAAAATAACCAGGTCCGTAGTCCGTAATGGCTTCGTAGATGCTTCTTCCGTACAGCACGAAAATCCCCAGAACAATAGGCACATCTATATTCACAATCTTGTTGCGAAGCCCATACCAAGCCGATTTGTAATAATCTGATGCGGAATAAAACACCACAGGCGTGGCCAACAAAAACATAATAAAACGGAAAAGATGCTTGTAGCGTTCCATCCATACATCGGTAGTCCCCATCAATAACTCGGCATACTCTGGATAGCTGAAAAACATACCATTCCCAAACGCAAAACCTGCGATTGCCAATTTTATCAGCAGAGATTTATCCAGCGTTTCTTCCTTTTTTTCTGCCGTTTCTAGATTGATGATGGGTTTATAGCCCAAATTGGTGAGAAACTTAGCCAATTCACTCAAAGGCAAATCATTATGATTGAAAGAAACGAGTAGTGTTTTCTTGGTGAAATTCACCTGCGAGTAGTTGATATTAGAATTGAGCGTATGAAGACTCTCTAATAACCAAATGCAAGACGAACAATGGATGACAGGGATTTTGAACGAAACCAAAGTAGTGCCAGCTTCCGAGAAATCTACAATTTTCTCAAAAATTTCTGGCGTATCTATATAGTCAAACTGCGAGAGATTTTCATCTGGGCGAATACCCGATTTCTTATTCAGTTCATAGAAATTATTCAAGTTATGAAGATTCAGAATCTCATAGACCGATTTACAGCCATTGCAACAAAAAACCTTTTCATCAAAGGTTATCCGCTCCTTATCTATCACTTGCCCACAATGAAAACAATGCTCTCCCACTTTTCCTTGTTTTTAGTCAGATTGCAAAAATATGATAAAAAATTTGCTTTATTAATTTTAATTTCATTATTTTTGCTGATAAAAATCATAGAAGTATGTCGCTAGAAACGCAAACGAGATTGGAGGAAAATCTTCTAAAACTCTTTAATGAGAACTCTTTCAGAGAGATTCTTTCCGTGGAGGATTTCAGAACTTACATTACCACCAAGAAGGATTTGACTTTCAAGAAAGGAGAAGCCGTTTTTGATGAAAATGAAGCACCAAATGGAATTTATTTCATCAAAAAAGGAACACTAAAACTCTCTAAATGTGGAGTTTATGGCAAAGACCAAATCTTAAAATTCATCAAAGAAGGAGATTTCATAGGCTACCGCTCACTTCTCATTGGGGAGCATTTCCAAGCAAAAGCCGAGGCGATGACCCCTGTGGAGGCTACTTTCATCAGCAAAGAGTTTTTTCTTCATTTGCTAGAAGCCGCTCCTAAACTCTGCTTTGCGATGCTACAAAAATTCGCTTACGAGCTCGGGGAAAGTTCTAATACCATCACCGTTTTAGCACAGAAAACCGTAAGAGAAAGACTAGCCGAAATACTTCTACTTCTAGAACAAAAACTTGGTAGAGACCCAGAAGGTTTCATCAAAATATCCCTCACCAGAGAGGAAATTGCCAACCTCGTCGGTACCGCAACCGAAAGCGCTATACGCCTTATTTCTGAATTTAAGCACGATGGTCTCATCGTAACGGAAGGGCGAAACATAAAAATCATCAACCGCGATCGATTGAAAAAAGTAGGGCATATCTCTATCTAATTTTAACATCATTCAACAAAAGAAAACCAATGTCCGTACATTCCGAAATAAAGAAAATAACCACAGAAACTTTGCGAAAAATGAAATTTCGTAAAGAGAAAATCTCAATGCTTACCGCCTACGACTTCACTACCGCTAAAATGCTGGATGCTGGGGGGATAGACACCATTTTGGTAGGCGATTCTGCGGCTAATGTAATGGCAGGCTATGATACTACACTTCCCATCACCCTTGATGAGATGATTTATCATACCAAATCCGTGGTGCGTGGCGTAAAAAGAGCTTTAGTAGTGGCAGATTTACCCTTCGGAACCTACCAAAGTAATGCCGATAAAGCCCTTGATTCTGCCATAAGAATGATGAAAGAAAGCGGTGCAGCGGCTATAAAAATAGAGGGCGGAGAGGAAATTGCGGAATCCGTAAAAAAAATCGTTAATGCTGGGATTCCTGTAATGGGGCATTTGGGACTTACTCCACAATCCATTCATCAGTTTGGTGGGTATGGGCTTCGTGCTAAACAAGAGGCAGAAGCAGAGCGATTGCTAAAAGATGCCCAGCTATTGGAGGAACTTGGCTGTTTCGCTGTGGTTTTAGAAAAAATCCCTGCCGAATTGGCAAAAAAAGTAACGGAAAGCATTATTATCCCTACCATTGGCATTGGTGCTGGGGTGCATTGTGATGGGCAGGTTTTGGTGTATCAAGATA